>CALFNC010000234.1 GCA_937902605.1 uncultured Acidobacteriota bacterium
TCCTGAAGCCGGGAGGCCGGCTCGGAATCTACACGCCGGACCGCCTCCACTACGTCGAGCGGCTGAAGGCTCACGGCTTCCTCCTCGAGCAGTTTCCCCAGCACATCGCAGTCCGAAGAGTCGACGAATACCTCGTCTTCCTCCGCGAAGCCGGCTTCCGCGTCGGTCTGGCCGCCTGGTCCGTCTCGCCCTTCCCCGCAGTCCGCTGGCTCGAGCGCCTCCTCGCTCCGCTGCCGCTCGTCGGCCCGACCTTCCGTTACCGCATCCTGCTGCAGGCCTCCCCGGGCCCGGCCTGAGCGGGCCGTGCGAGGATTCCCTTGATGCTCGAGCCCTCCACGCCCCGGGAGCCGTTCGCACCGAACGCGGGTGTCTACGACGCGGAGTACTACTCCCGGATGTACCGCCCGCACTGGTTCCTCCGCAACGCCCGGAAATACCGGGAGCGGAACGAGGCGCTGATGCGGCTGGTTCGACCGAACCCCGCTATGCGGGTCCTCGAGCTGGGGTCGGCGCGCGGAGACATGGCTCTGTTCCTGGCGCCTCACGTCGCCCTCGTCGTCGGCGTCGATGCCGCACCGGCGGCCGTAGAACAGGCTCGGGAGCTGGTTCTCGCCCGGGGGGTCCCGAATGTGAGGTTCGAGCTGGCTGACGCGCGCGACCTCTCGCCGTTTTGCGACGCTTCGTTCGAAGCGGTCGTCCTGGCCGACTTCGTCGAGCACGTCACCGACGACGTCCTCCTCCCGGTTCTCCGGGAATCCCTCCGGGTTCTCGTCCCGGGGGGCGCTGTCGCGATCTACACCCCCAACCGAGACCACTGGGCCGAGCGAATCAAGGCCACCGTCCCGGGACTCCAGCAGCCGGACCACATCGCGGTCCGGAGCTCCGCACGCGTCGTGGAGCTGTTGGCCCGGGTAGGGTTCCAGCTCGACGAGCTTTTCTTCTCGGCGAGCCCATATCCCGTCCTCGGGGCCGTCGACCGGCAGCTGTCGTTTCTACCCATGTGCCGCTTCCGGACCTGCCTCCGGGGGATCCGACCGGAGCCGGAGGAAGAGGAGGAACGGTGACGGTCGCCGGAACCGCGGTCCGGATGATGGAGGGGAAGATCAAGGCCTGACCGGGCGCCGGCCGGGGGCTACTCCTTCTTTCGTCTCGGGGCGGCCTTCTTGGCGAGCGAACGCTTCGGCTTGGCCTTCGGGGCCGCTGCCGTAGCATCGGCCAGCGCCGCAGCCCGAGCGGCATCTGGGATCATCGTCTTGGGCGTGAAGAGGTCAATGTCCGCCGCCGACGCGTCGAAGTCGCAGCTGTCCTTTTCGCACGCGAAGAACGGCCCCGCCTTTCGCTCACGGACGAGGAGGTAGGGGACGCCGCACGACGGACAGGGCTTGGGGACCGGCCGGGCCTTGAAGTTTCGCTTGCAAGAGGGGTAGTTGGAGCAGCCGTAGAACGGCCCGAACCGTCCCTTCCGGACGAGGACCTCACCGGTCCCGCAATCCGGACAGGAGACGGAGGTCGTGGTGACCGGCTTCGGAGGGCGGTAACGGCATTCCGGATACCCGGAGCAGGCGACATAGTCACCGAAGCGGCCGTGGCGCGTCACCATCGGCTTCCCGCAGACCGGGCAGCTCTCCCCGGTCGGCCGGTCCGGTTTCGCTTCGGCCTTCCCGCCCGCGACCTTGACGGCCACCGTGTTCCGGCACTTCGGGTAGGCGGTGCAGCCGAGGAACGCCGACCCGTCTCTCCCGGCGCGGAGCTTCATCGGGCTGCCGCATTCCTCGCACGTCTGCCCTTCGAGCTCCGACTGGTCGATCGGGTCGTCCTCGACTTCGGGGATGTTCACGGTGTACTCGCATTCGGGGTACCCAGCACAGGCGACGAAGAGTCCAGCCTTCCCCATCCGGAGCTTCAGCGGGTGGCCGCTCTTCGGGCAGCTTTCCACCCCGTCCAGCTCCTTGGGGAGGGGGAAGCCAGTCAGGAGCTTCCGGACGTCAGCGAGGACGATGCCAGCCTTGACCGAGATCATCTTCTTCTTGGCCAGCTCCCGGTCCTTCGAGAACTTGCCGTCGAACTCCGCGAGGGCCTTACGCCAGTCGAGAGTTCCCTCCTCGACCTCATCGAGCTGTTCCTCCATCTTCGCGGTGTACTCGGTCTGGAAGAAGTCGTCGAACCCTTCCCGTATCAGGTCGACGACCAGCCGGCCGAGGAGGGTTGGCTGGAAGCGGCGGTCCCTTTTTCGGACGTACTCGCGGTCTTCGATCTTCCGGATGATCTCGGCGTACGTGGACGGGCGGCCGATGCCGTTCTCCTCGAGGAACTTCACCAGCGACGCCTCGTTGAAGCGGGGAGGCGGCTGGGTCTCGTGCCCCTCCGGCTTTACCTCGACGAGGGCCGGCCGGTCGCCCTGCGCCAGCGCAGGGAGCCGGACACGGGACTCGTCCTTGGCTCCCTCGTCGCCCTCCTCCTTCGCGTCCCCGTTCTTCTCGCC
The DNA here is from genome assembly GCA_937902605.1 of uncultured Acidobacteriota bacterium. Lineage (GTDB taxonomy): Bacteria > Acidobacteriota > Thermoanaerobaculia > UBA5066 > UBA5066 > CAIMWE01. Next base: position 2,483 of record CALFNC010000234.1, read on the forward strand.
CCCTTCGTCCGCCTGAGAGGAGGCTTCTTCTTGGCCCCAGGCACGGAGCCAGCCCGCGTCCTTCAGGACCGACCCGGTGGCCCGGAGGATCGCGACGTTCTTGACACCGGTCCGGGCCGCCTCGACCTCGGCGGTCGTCACCTCGGTCACTGACGGGCTCATCTGCGAGGCGACGAACCGGCTCCAGATCAGCCGGTAGAGCTTCAGCTCCTCCGGCTGGAGATACCGCGCGACCGCTTCGGGCGGAAGGTCCATCGACGTCGGCCGGATCGCCTCGTGCGCGTCCTGCACGTCCCGCTTTTGCCGGAAGTAGCGGGGCTCGTCCGGGAGCGCTCCGGCGCCCCAGGTCGCCCCGATGAAGTCCCGGACGGCGGAGATCGCCTCGGCGGCCGTCCGCGTCGAGTCGGTTCGCATGTAGGTGATCAGGCCGACCGTCCCGCGTTCACCGATCGCCTTCCCTTCGTAGAGGCGCTGGGCCACCTGCATCGTCCGGCGAACCGTGAAACCGAGGGACCTGGCCGCCCCCTGCTGGAGCTTCGAAGTCGTGAACGGCGGCGGGGCGGAGCTCCGGCGTTCCTTCGCCTCGACGGAGACGACCTTCAGGCTCCGCCCGCACGCCTCGATGTGGGCAGCCACCTCGGCCGCCGCCTCGGCGGTCGCGAGGCGCGGGTCGGTGCCGTCGAAGCGGAGCTTTTCCCCCCTCCAGATGACCGCCCGCGCTGGGAAGGACATGTCGCTGTGAGAGAGGGTGACCGGCACGGAGAAGTAAGGAGTGGGGCGGAAGGCCTCGCGCTCTGCCTCCCGCTCTACGATGATTCGGAGAGCGACGGTCTGCACCCGTCCGGCCGAGAGGCCTCGCCACAGCTTGGACCAGAGGAGGTCCGAGACTTCGTAGCCGACGATCCGGTCGATGATCCGGCGGGCCTGCTGCGCGTTGACCCGGTTCCGGTCGATCACGCCGGGCTTCTCGATGGCGCGGACGACGGCCGAGCGTGTGATTTCGTGGAACTCGGCCCGGTGGAATGTCGCTTTGGGCGCCGCCGGCCGGAGGATCTCCTCTAGGTGCCAGCAGATGGCCTCGCCCTCGCGGTCGGGGTCGGCGGCGAGGTAGACGTGCTCAGCTCCCTTTGCCAGGCGCTTGAGCTCGGCGATCGTCCGCTCTTTCCCCGCCAGGATCTCGTAGGTCGGCTCGTATCCATTCTCGCGGTCGACCGAGATCCCCTTCTTCGGCAGGTCGCGCACGTGTCCGTAGCACGCGGCTACGGTGAACTCTTTTCCCAGGAACTTGCCGATCGTTCCGGCCTTGGCGGGCGATTCGACCACGACGAGAGACTTCGACATGAGGTCGTCACGATGCCATGCCTGTCAACCCCGACCCCTCCGGCGGACGAACGTGGCCCCGGGGAGAGAGATCGGA
>CALFNC010000235.1 GCA_937902605.1 uncultured Acidobacteriota bacterium
CGGAAGACGTTCGGCCAGCCGATCGCGGCGTACCAGTCGATCAGCTTCATGATCGCCGAGATGGCGATGAACATCGAGGCGGGCCGCCAGCTCGTAAGGCAGGCCGGGTGGGCGATCGACAACGGGATCCGCAACACGAAGTTCGCGGCGTTCGCGAAGGCCTTCTGCGCCGACATGGCGATGAAGGTGGCTACGGACGCGGTTCAGGTGCACGGTGGGTACGGCTACTCGAGGGAGTACCCGGTCGAGAAGCTGATGCGGGATGCGAAGATCTACCAGATCTACGAGGGAACGAGCCAGATCCAGCGTCTGATCATCGCCAAAGAGATCTTCGAGCGTCGGTAGAGCGTCCTGGGCGTGGAAGACGACCCTCGCGTGGCGTGTGGGCGACCCCAAAGCGAGCCAGGCGGTGGCGGGTGCCAACGGCGCGAACTCGGTCGCCATCGGACCGTCGATGGCGTGGTAGCGTAGATCTCCGGACATGTCGGAACGATCCGGCAGGAAGGAGTTCACAGATGCGCGTGTCGATTCAGGGGGCGGGAGCCGATCCGCGGGGGAACTGAAGGGGCCTGCTCGACGGCCGGTACCACGGCGGGACGATGAGCAGCGCGAACGCCTTCCGGGAACGGTTCTTCAAGGGGACCCCACGGTACGAATGGTGCGGGACCCTCGGCCGGGGAGGCATGGGCGTGGTCTTCCTGGCGAGGGACCTCGACCTGGACGACGACGTCGCCATCAAGGTCCTCCAGCCCTCCTTCGACGGAAACGAACAGGAGCTCCTCTCCCGCTTCAAGCGCGAGATCCAGCTCAACCGGAAGATCAAGCATCCGAACGTCGCACGGATCCACGACTTCGGCATGAGCGGCGAGTACCCCTACATCACGATGGAGTACATCGCCGGGAAGGACCTCAAGACGCTGATCGTCGAGCGACAGAGGATCCCCGAGGTCGAGACCGTGACGATCCTCCGGCAGGTCGCCCGGGGAAGCCACGCCGCTCACGAGCTCGGCATCATCCATCGGGACCTCAAGCCGCAGAACGTCATGGTCGAGGAGAGCGGCGCCGTCGCGATCCTCGACTTCGGACTGGCGCGGGGCCGGACGAACCAGGGTCTGACCGCGGACTCCGTCGTCCTCGGCACGCCGCAATACATCGCGCCCGAGCAGGCCATGGGCGGCGAGGCCGACGCCCGGAGCGACATCTACTCCATGGGCGTCACGGCGTTCGAGATGCTGACCGGTGAGCTTCCGTTCGTCGGCGTCTCCCCGATCGCGACCGCCCTAAAGCAGGTGACCGAGCCGCTCCCGGGGACGCTGGCCGCGCTTCCGGATGTCTCCGCGGGGCTGAAGGCGATCGTCCTGAAGATGCTCGAAAAAAGGCCGAAGGACCGGTTCGAGTCAGCGGTCGCCCTCGAGAACGAGCTGGCTTTGCTCGACCAGCGCCACGTCCCGGACGGGCCTCCGGCGGCCCCGGCGCCGGCTCCCGCGCCAGCTCCGGCTCCAATGAGGGGAAAACCGGCCGACACGTCCACGCCCCGAGCGCCCATGAGGCTTCACCGGGCCGCCGGCCAGCCCACGGCGCCGTCGATTCGGCCGGGCCGCGGACCAGTCCCCGTGCATCCTTCCGAGCCCGCCGTGGCGGTGAATGCGCCGCAGACCGGGGTTTACCAGCGCCCGCCGTACGTCCTGATCGTCGGCGCGGAGGCCGGAGCCTCGAAGGCGCTGGAGGCCACGGGTTGCCGGACGGGGCACGTTCCAGACGGGAACGAGGCGCTCGAGACCCTCATGCGGAGCGCCCCCGACCTCGTCCTGATGGACGTGGACCTCGTGGGAATGGATGGGTTCGACGTGACGCGGATCATCAAGTCACGCGCCGAGTTCTCGAAGCTCCCGATCCTCCTCATGTCCCCCCGCTCCGACCGGAAGCTCTTCGCGTTTGCGATTCAGGCCGGAGCCGCCGACTTCGTCCGGAAGCCGATTGCCCCGGCGTTCCTCTCCTGGAGGGTGTGGCAGCTTCTGGCGCGGCTCGGCTACAACCCGCCGGAGGAGGTCCACGCCGTCCCCCCGGGTTGAGAGGGCGAGCGCCGTCTCCTCGATCGCGGTAACATCCGCCGGCCGTTGACGGCCTCTCGGTCCGCCCCGGGCCGGGACTGAGAAAGGACTCCCATGAACCGATTCCCGACACTCGTCCTCGCTGCGGCTCTGGCGGCTGGGCCCGCGGTGGCGGCCGATGCTCCGGCCAAAGCTCCGGCCAAGAAGCCCGCCGCGAAGGCGGACTCCTCCCTCAAGGCAGACCAGGACAAGGTCCTCTACGTCCTCGGCGCGGTGATGGGCCAGAAGATGGCCGCCTTCCGCCTCACCGAGAGCGAGCTCGAGGTCATCCGGCAGGGGATGACGGACTCGGTGCTCAATCGGCCGCTGAAGGCCGATGTCGCCACCTACGGGCCGAAAATCGACGAGCTGGCGAAGACCCGCGCGAAGGCGTTCGCGGCCGACGAGAAGAAGCGCGAGAAGCCGCTCCTCGACAAGGCCGCTGCGGTCAAGGGCGCGGTCAAGAAGCCGTCCGGGCTGATCTACACGGAGCTGAAGGCCGGCAGCGGGCCAAGCCCCAAGGCCACCGACAAGATCAAGGTCCACTACCAGGGGACCCTCATTGACGGGACGGTCTTCGACTCCTCCTTGCAGCGCAAGGAGCCGATGACGATCGCGCTGAACCAGGTCTTCCCGTGCTGGACCGAGGGCGTCCAGCTGATGAAGGTGGGCGGCAAGGCGAAGCTCGTCTGTCCGTCGGAGCTCGCCTACGGCGACGGGGGGGCGGCGCCCAAGATCAAGCCGGGCGCGGCGCTGGTCTTCGAGATCGAGCTGCTCGAGATCGCCAAGTAAGCCGTCCGGACCCAGGGAGAGGCCGTATGAGCCCGTCTCCTCGCGTCCAGCGCCTTCTGGCCCGGATCATCAACTTCTATCCCCCGTTCCTCGGCGCTGGCATTCGGGTCCGCCAGTCGAAGGCGGAGCCGTACACGGTCATCTCCTCCATGACGCTACGCCCGTGGAACCGGAACCTGTTTGGGACCCACTTCGGTGGCTCGCTCTACGCGATGTGCGACCCTTTCTTCGCGCTCATCCTGGCGCGCCACCTGGGGGCCGGCTACGTCGTCTGGGACAGATCGGCGTCGATCGAGTTCCTCCGCCCGGGACGGGGCATCGTCCGGGCGACCTTCCACATCCCTCCGGACGAGATCGCGAAAATCCGGGAGCGAGCGGACGAAGGGGAGAAAGTCGAGCCACGGCTCGTCGCGGAGGTCGTCGGCGAGGACGGCGAGGTGGTCGCGCGGGTCGAGAAGAGACTCTACGTCCGCCGGGCGCGGACGGAGCGCTAAAGCTTCACCGCATCGCCTCCATCGGGGAGAGACGGGAGGCCCGGAGCGCCGGGTAGAGGCCGAAAACGAAGGCGAGACCGAGGGCTACGACCCAGGCGACCGCCAGGCCGACCGGATTGACCACCAGCCCCCAAGGGAAGAGGTGCGACAGCTTCTGGCAGAGGAACGCCCCGGCGAACGTCCCGAGAAGCGCCCCGACCGACGCGAGGACTAGCGCCTCCAGGAGGAACTGGAAGAGGATCTCGAAATCCGAGGCGCCCATCGCTTTCCTCAGGCCGATCTCGAATCTCCGGTCCGAGAACGAAATCAGCATCACGGAGAGAACCCCGACCCCTCCGACGAGAAGGACGGTCGCCGCCAGCGACGAGAGGACGACCCGCCAGCCCCGCATCTCCTCCTGGAAGCGGGCGAACCCCTTCGCCATCTCGGCGTCCAGGTCGGTGATCTCGACATCCTCGATCCCGTGGTGCGCCTGCCGTGCCCGGGAGAGGAGAAGCGACTTGACGTCCTGGACGTCCCTCTTGCTCCGGAGCTTCGCGGTGACCTGCGTCAGCTTGTGGTCCTTGTCCATCCGGACCATGTAAGTCTCGATCGGGATCAGGAGGCCATTGGCGTCGTAGTAGTGCTCCTCGCTAAAGATCTGCGTGGGCGCTGTCACGCCGACGATGCGGAAGGGGACGCCGTCCACGATCACGTCGCGTCCCACCGGGTCGGCGCCGCCAAAGAGCTTCGCGGCGAGGGTGGCGCCGACAACGGTGACGGTGCTTCGGCGCCGGGCATCGTCCGACGTCAGGGCGCGGCCGAGGTTGATCGGCCGGTTCATCAGGACGGCGTAGTCCGGCGTGACCCCGGTGACGAAAATCCGCTCGGTGCCTCCCTGGATGCGGATGTTCGTCCGCTTCGTCGCGCGGGGGAGGAAGGCGGCGACCTTCGGGTGCTCGGCCCCGAGCCGCGCGAGGTCCTCGTACCGGAGCCCGGAGGACATCGCGAAGCGCTTCTGGTCGTCGTTCGTCTTGGCTTCCTTCGGCTGCATGACGACCGTGCCGTCCCACGAGAGACCGGCGAAACCCGTCTGGACCTTGTCGAGGATGCCGTCCAGCACGGAGGTCATCACCACGAGCGTGAAGACGCCCAGCATCAGGAGCGTCAGCGTGAGCGCCGAGCGGAGCTTGTGGGCCCACAGCTCCACGAATCCGCCCCGGACGACCTCCCAAGCGAGGTTGAGCCAGAGCACAACGCCGCGGCGAGGCGCTTCCGTGGTGAGAGCGCCGGTTCCCGCTCCCGAAGGCGGCCCGCCGAGACGAAGGACGGCCTCACTCATAGCGAAGGGCCTCCATCGGCGAGAGGCGGGAGGCCTTCCAGGCCGGGTAGAGCGCGAAGAGGACCCCGAAGCCGGCTGCCACTCCGAACGCCAGCAGGAAGCTAGAAGGGCGGAGGAGGGCCGGGATCTCGAGGAAGGAGCAGATTGCCTTGGAGAAGAGGACGCCCAGGAGGAGGCCCACCAGGCTCCCGAGCATCGTCAGGAGCATCGCCTCGGTCAGGAAGCTCTTGAAGATCTCCCGGCCGGAGGCGCCGATCGCCATCCGGACGCCGATCTCCCGGACCCGCTCCTTCAGGCTGGCGAGCTGGATGTTCACGTTCACCATCCCGCCGCCGATCAGCGACAACACGCCCGAGAGGAGGAAGACGATGTTGTAGACCTGACCCTGGCTTTGGCGTTTCCTCATCCGGGCCGCGATGTCGTCGATCCGGAAGTCGTCCTGGAGACGATGATTCGCCTTGAGGACGGCCACGAGATCGTTCGCGAAGCCCTCCATCAGCGTCAGGTCGGGGATCTTGAACGTCACCCGGTCGACACGCTGATAGCGGTCTCCCTGCATCCGGGTGGCGACGTAGGTGGACGGGACGGCGATCAGACGGTTTCGCCACGCGAAGGCATTTCCGTCGCCGTCCCGCCAACGAAAGACCAGCTCCCGGAGGACCCCGACGACGACGACGCGGGCGTCCTCGACACTCACGCTCTCGCCGATCGCGTCCCCCGTGGGGAAGAAGACGGCGGCCGCCTCCGCTCCGAGGAGGCAGACGGGCGCGCCGGCCTCCAGCTCGCTCGTCGAGAAGAGGCGCCCCCGCTCGATCTCGTATCCGTTGAGGGGGAGGAAATCGCCGCCGATCCCGCTGATCTGCCGGGTCTGGTCGGCGTAGGTCGACCGGACGCGGGCCCGGGCGTTCTTCTGGACGCTCGTCGCGTTCACGGCCTTCCGATTCATCTCCTCGCCCTCGTCGGCATCGAGGTTCCGTAGCCCGAGGTTGGCTGATTGGAGGGCCGACGGAGTTCCGTCCTTGATCGCCGCGGCGGGCTGCACGTTCAGCCGCTCCATCCCCCCCAGCTTCCTCCAGCGCTCGTCCGAGCGGGCCTCGTGGCTGTCAGAGATCGAGAAGCCGCCCAGGACCGACGCGACGCCCACCATCACCCCGAGTGCCTGAAGCGCCGAGCGTCCCAGATTCTCGCGGATCTCGGTCCACGACTCCGCGACGCGGAGACCGAACGCACCGGTCGCGTTCAATCTAGGCCGCCCTCGGCTCGGGGGCGAGGACCAGCCCGTCGTAGAGCTCCACCCGCCGGGACGCGAGGGCCGCGATCTTCGGGTCGTGCGTGACGAGGAGGACCGTGTGCCCCTGGCGGTTGAGCTGCTGGAAAAGCCCGAGGACCTCGGCCCCTGTCTTCGAGTCGAGGGCTCCGGTTGGCTCGTCGGCCAGCAGGAGCGCAGGGCTGTTCGCCAGCGCGCGGGCGATTGCCACCCGCTGCCGCTGACCGCCTGAGAGCTCCGACGGGAGCCGGTCGGCCTTCTCCGGGATCCCGACCTTCTCGAGGAGCTCCAGCGCGCGGGTCCGGCGCTGCTTGCGGCCGATGCCGGCGTAGAGCATTGGGAGCTCGACGTTGCGGGAGACGGTCGCCCTGGGGAGGAGGTTGTAGGTCTGGAAGACGAAGCCGACCTTCTCGTTCCGGATCCGAGCCAATGCGGCGCCGGAGAGCCTCTCCACCGGCTCGCCGTCGAGGGCGTACGTTCCCGCGGATGGGGAGTCGAGGCATCCGATGATCGCCATCAGCGTCGACTTGCCCGAGCCGGACGGCCCGACGAGGGCGACGAACTCCCCCCGAGCGACCTCGAGCTCGATGCCGCGGAGGGCATAGACGGCGTTGCCGTTGGCGCCGAAAACCTTTGTCAGGCCGCGAGTGACGATGACGTTCTCCATCTCGATTTCCCGGGGCCTCAGTTGTCGTCGTCCTTTTCGACCTTCTTCTTGGTTGGGTCCTCGAGGCAAACCTTCTGGTCAGGCTTCAGCCCCTCCAGGACCTCGATCCGCTCGAGCGTGGCGATCCCCGCCTTCACCGGCACCGCGTCGAAGTACTCCTTCCAGTTCTCGGAGAGCCAGATGAACTTGCCGCGTCCGGTGAGCCCCTCCTTTGCCTTGGCGATCAGATCGGAAGAGCACACGTCTGAACTCCAGTCACGCCAATATCT
>CALFNC010000236.1 GCA_937902605.1 uncultured Acidobacteriota bacterium
CTCATGCGCGGCGCTCGCCGAGACGCTACTCGAGTCGGAGCTGTTCGGCCACGAGAGGGGCTCCTTCACGGGCGCCAGCGAGCGACGCAAGGGAAAGTTCGAGATGGCCGACGGCGGGACGCTCTTCCTCGACGAGATCGGCGACATCTCGCCGAAGCTCCAGGTCGACCTGGTGCGCGTTCTTCAGGAGCGGCGCTTCTACCGGGTCGGAGGGAGCGAGGAGATCCCGGTCGACGTCCGTGTCATCGCCGCCACGCACCGGGACCTGGAGGCCGAGGTACGCGAGGGGCGGTTCCGCGAGGACCTCTTCTACCGCCTCAACGTCATCGCCATCCGACTCCCTCCGCTACGCGAGCGGCGCGAGGACGTCCCGCTCCTGGCCCGCGCCTTCCTCGACCGGCTATCGCACGAGCTGGGGAAGGAGGTCGGCGAGATCACCGAGGGTGCCCTGGCCCTATTGATGGACCACGACTGGCCCGGCAACGTCCGGGAGCTCGAGAACGCGGTCGAGAGGGCGATCGTCACTTGTCGAACCCGGGTCCTTTCGGAAGACGACTTCGCGTTCCTCAGGCGACCGGCGGCCGGGAATGGGCATTCCGTGAGCATCCCCGCCGGAATGACGCTCGAGGAGCTGGAGCGACAGGCCGTCGCGGTGACCCTCGAGAGGACAGGCGGAAACGTGAAGGACGCTGCAGGCGCCCTGGGGATCGACCGCTCGACGCTTTACGAGAAGATCAAGAAATACGCTATCCCGCGCTGACCGGGAGGCTGACCAGCGCGGGATGCCTCGTTCGGGCATTGCGGCGGTTCACGGCTCCAGAAACATCTCTCCGAACGCCCGGTCCCATTCGTTCTTCGGGATCGCGATAGAGAGGTCCTCGAGCGGAGTGCCGCCGTCGGCCAGGGCGAGACCCACGCCCGACTTCTCGCCGGCCAGCACTTCCTGCAGCCGCTCCACCTCGCGGAGGATCCAGGGCCGGACCTCGGCGCCGGATAGGAGGTGCCTCGTGTCGAGTCCTCCTTCAGGCGGAGAGACTCGGTAGAGCCAGCCATCTTCCAGGCTGCCAACCTGCACAACCGTTCCGTCCACCGGAGAGAGGAGGCGGACGTCAGCGTTCCCCTTCTTCGCTCGGATTGCCATTCCGTTCGCCTCGACACGGGTGCCGCTCACCGGAAGGTCGAGGCGGTCGGGGTGGCCGAGGAGCCGCCGGCCCAGGTCGTCGAGGCCGACGGTGACGGTCCCGTCCTCTTCCTTCTTCGCCCAGGTGTGTCCTCTGTGGTACATCCGGTCGGGCGGCATCGAGAGACCGTAGTCAGCTCCTGTCCCGGCTGTCGCCTCGAAGTCACTGGAGCGAAGGGCTACGAGCGCCGGGTGGGCCTCACACTCGCGGCAGTCGAAAGCGTTAGGGCATGTCCGGCTCCTCACCTCGCCGGTCAGCTCATGACGACAGCGGCGTGCCGATACGGGGAGGTCCTCGAAGTCCCCGTGCCAGCGAATCGCCTCCTGGCGCTGCTGCCGGAAGTCCCGGATGGCTCGGAACGCCGCCATGGCGACGCTGCCGCCGATGACGAGGATGACCAGGTAGAAGGCGCCTAGGAAGATCACGTGGCCGGCGTCGAAGGTGAAGTCGGGGGACCAGGGGAACATGTGATGCCTCCGCTCAGGAATTCGCCAGCTCCCGCTCCTCGGGAAAGAGATTGAGGTAGCGGAAGGAGAGCGCGTAGACGAGGACCCCATACGCGACGACGGCCAGGAAACTCGCGGTCTCCTGCCAGCTCGGCGTGTAGGAGAGGAAACGGTCGAACGGGAGGGTCGGGAGCGCCTGGGTCTGGATCGTCATGACGAACCGGTTGAGAGCGACACCCGAGCAAGCGAGGGCAGCCGCCGGGACCCGCCACTTGAGGCTCAGCCGCTTGCCGCCGTCGCGGAGAAGAAGCGCCGGGACGAGGCCGCAGACGACGATCTCGGCGAAGAGGATCCAGGGACCGAACGGCCGGTGGGAGTAGAACGACATCGGCTCGGCGCCGGTCGAAGGTGAGGTGGAGTTGATCCAGACGAGGGTGTCGACCGCCTTCGCCAGGACGTAGACGATTAGGAGCGAGCCGGAGATTTTCGCGAGAAGCGCCGGGACCTCGTCCTTGACCAGCTTCTTTCCGGACAGCTTCTCGACGAGGGCGGTCGTCGCCAGGACGAAGCTCGGACCGACGGCCGCGGCCGAGAGGATGAAGAGGAAGAAGGTGGACGGCCAGATGCCGATCGCCTCGCGGAAGGCGAAGGGGCGGGCCGACATGACGCCGTAG
>CALFNC010000237.1 GCA_937902605.1 uncultured Acidobacteriota bacterium
TTTTCGCACTCGCGCTCGTGGCGGGAATCTTCGGCCTGCAGGCGTACTTCTACCAGGCCGAGGACGACGAGAACGGCCGGAAGGTCGTGGCGGTCGCCCCCGAAGAGCTCGCCCGGGCCCGGGCCCAGCAGGCCGAGCAGATCCACTCCTACCGGTGGATCGACCGGACGAAGGGGGTCGTCGGCATCCCGATCGAGGATGCGATGGACCTCGTCGTTCGGGACGGGGCCGGCCCGGCCCGGCCGGTGGCGCCTGCTGCGCCAGTGCGGAAGGCCGTCATGCCAGTCCAGAAGGCGAACTGAGTCGATGCCGCTCCGTCTTCTCCTCTTGGTTCTAGCGCTCACAGCCGCTTGGCCCGCGGCGGCGGAGCGAATGGAGCCGCTCCCGAAGCAGCTTGAAGGAGTCGGGATCACCGAGCATCCCGGCGCACAGGTTCCGCTCGACCTGGAATTCGTGGCGGAGGACGGCAAGCCGGTCCGGCTGCGTAGCTACTTCGACGGGACGAAGCCGGTGATCCTGAACCTCGGTTACTACCGGTGCCCGATGCTGTGCGGGCTGGTCCTGAGCGGCCTCCTGCAAGGGTTGAAAGAGACGGCCTGGAGCGTCGGGCGTGAGTTCGAGGTGGTCACGGTCTCGATCGACCCGCTGGAAACGCCGACCCTGGCCCGTCTGAAGAAGGAGTCGTACCTCGCCGAGTATGGACGGCCAGGGGCTGCGGCCGGCTGGCATTTCCTGACAGGGCGGGAGGAGAGCATTCGGAAGCTGGCGGACGCCGTCGGCTTCGGGTATCGGTATGTGCCCGAGCGCGGGGAGTACGCCCACGCGGCCGTTCTCTTCATGGCGACGCCCGACGGCCACATTGCCCGATACCTCTACGGCGTCCTCTACGCGGCGGGCACGTTGAGGATGGCCCTGACGGAGGCGGGGCAGGGGAAGGTCGGGACGACCGCGGATCGGATCCTCCTGACCTGCTTCCACTACGACGCGGAGCAGGGACGCTACGTCGTGGCGGCGATGACGCTGATGCGAACCGGCGGGGGGGTGACGGTGCTAGTCGTGGGCGGCTGGCTCCTGGCGCGCTGGAGACGGGACGCGCGCAAACCCCGCGAGAGAAGTGAGGAGAGACCGACTTGATGCCCGGACTAAACCTTCTTCACTTGCTTTACTTGCTTCAGTTGGGCGCCGCGGCGATTGCAGACGGCGACGACTTCTTCATGCCCGCGGCCGGCTCCACGTCGGCGCCGGGAGTCGACCGGATTTTCCACTTCATCCTGGCCGTCTCGGTCTTCTTCTTCCTCCTGATCGTGGGCCTCATGGCCCTCTTCGTCGCCAAGTACCGGCGCCGTCCCGGCGTCGCGCCTCTCCCGAGCCCGACCCACAACACGGCGCTCGAGGTGACCTGGACCGCGATCCCGATCGCGATCGTTCTGGTGATCTTCGTTTGGGGCTTCAGGGTGTTCCTGGACATGAGCACGCCCCCCGCGAACTCGTACGAGATCATCGTCACGGGCCAGAAGTGGAAGTGGCTCTTCTCGTACCCGAACGGTACCGTCGACGAGAACCTGCACGTCCCGGTCGACCGCCCGGTCCGCCTCGTCATGACCTCGGAGGACGTGATCCACGGCTTCTTCATCCCGGACTTCCGCCTGAAGCACGACGTCGTGCCGGGCCGCTACAGCAAGGTCTGGTTTCGCGCCGTCAAGGCGGGGGAGCACCAGATCTACTGCACGCAGTATTGCGGGACGGGACACTCGGAGATGCTGGCGAAGGTGGTGGTCCACGAGCCGGGCGGGTTCGAGAAATGGCTAGCGGACGCCGGGAACTTTCTCAAAAAGATGCCGCCGGCCCAGGCGGGGGAGAAACTCTACCGGATCCGCGGGTGCGCCCAGTGCCATTCGCTAGACGGCGCCGGGAGCACGGGCCCGACGTTCAAGGGAGTCTGGGGACGCAAGGAGGCGCTCAAGGGCGGAGCGAGCGTTCTCGTGGACGAGAACTATGTCCGCGAGTCGATCCTGGAGCCCCAGGCGAAGGTGGTGGCCGGATTCGAGCCGGTGATGCCGACCTACAAGGGACGGCTCACGGACCAGGAGATCACGGCCCTCATCGAATTCATGAAGACGGTCAAGTAGGAAGGGGTGACAGGGATGGAAGCGACGTCATTCGAAGCGGTCACGCCGTTGCCTCCGAGCGAGAACGCGCTCGGACGGGACAACTACCTCAGCCGCACGCACGGGCTGAGGTCGTGGCTATTCACGCTCGACCACAAGCGCATCGCGATCATGTACCTGGTGTCCATCCTGGCGTCGTTCTTCCTCGGCGGGGTCTCCGCGCTCCTCATCCGGACGGAGCTGCTGGGTCCCCACAAGACCATCATGGACGCCAAGACGTACAACCAGATGTTCACTCTCCACGGGGCGGTGATGATCTTCCTCTTCATCATTCCCGGCATCCCGGCGGCGCTGGGCAACTTCGTCCTCCCGATGATGCTCGGGGCGAAGGACGTGGCCTTCCCGAGACTGAACCTCGCCAGCTACTACCTATGGGTGATCGGGGCGCTCTTCGCGGTCCTCTCGATCGTGCTCGGAGGCGTGGATACGGGCTGGACGTTCTACACGCCCTACTCGACGACGACGAACTCCAACGTCGTGTTGCTGACGTTCGGGGCGTTCATCCTCGGGTTCAGCTCGATCTTCACGGGGATGAACTTCATCGTCTCCATCCACAAGCTGCGCCCGAAGGGAATGACCTGGTTCAAGATGCCACTCTTTCTGTGGGGCCTCTACGGGACGGCGATCCTCCAGGTGATCGCCACACCGGTCCTCGCCATCACGCTTCTTCTCCTGATCATGGAGCGGGCCCTCGGCGTCGGGATCTTCGACCCGGCGCTCGGGGGCGACCCGGTGCTCTACCAGCACTTCTTCTGGTTCTATTCCCACCCGGCCGTCTACATCATGATCCTGCCCGCGATGGGGATCATCAGCGAGGTCGTGTCGGTCTTCTCCCGCAAGCACATCTTCGGCTACCGGATGATCGCCCTCAGCTCGATCGCGATCGCGATCCTCTCGTTTCTGGTCTGGGGCCACCACATGTTCGTCTCCGGCCAATCGAATCTGGCCGGGCTGATCTTCTCGTTCCTGACGTTCATGGTGGCGATCCCTTCGGCGATCAAGGTCTTCAACTGGTTGGCGACGATGTACAAGGGGTCGATCTGGCTGGCGACGCCTATGATCTACGTCCTGTCGTTCCTCGTCCTCTTTGGAATCGGCGGCCTGACCGGCCTCTTTCTCGGCGCGCTGGCCGTCAACGTCCACCTGCACGACACCTACTTCGTCGTCGCGCACTTCCACTACGTGATGTTCGGCGGCACCATGATCGGGTTCCTGGCGGGGCTCCACTACTGGTGGCCGAAGATGTTCGGCCGGATGTACAACGAACGGATGGCGCAGATCACGGCGATCCTCGTGTTCATCGGCTTCAACACGACATTCTTCGTTCAGTTCGTGGCGGGGAGCAAGGGGATGCCGCGGCGGTCCTTCAACTACCTTCCCGAGTTCAGGATCTACAACCAGATCTCGACGATCGGGTCCTACCTGCTGGGGCTGGCCTTCGTGATGATGGCGGTCTATCTTGTGCGGTCGCTCATCAGCGGGAAGCCGGCCCCGGCAAACCCGTGGGGGAGCGCGACCCTGGAGTGGCAGACCGCCTCCCCGCCTCCGACCGAGAATTTCGCCCATTCGCCCGAGGCTGGTGACCCGTACGACGTCGAGGCGTGGACGTGGGACGAGAAGATCGGCGGCTACGTGAAGAGCGGCGGGACGGTAACGTCCGGGGCGACCGTGCCGACTGTAGGTACAGCGGGGGCGTGATGTCCGCAGAGCACCACGACGCGCACCTGGCGCACCATTTCGACACCCCGATTCAGCAGCTCGAGTCGGGGAAGCTCGGGATGTGGATCTTCCTGTCCACCGAGATCCTCCTCTTCGGCGGGCTCTTCTGCGCCTACGCGGTCTACCGCTCCAACCACCCGGAGATCTTTGTCTATGCTCACCGGTTCCTCGATACGCGGCTCGGGGCGATCAACACCGTCATCCTGATCGGGTCGAGCTTCACGATGGCCTGGGCCGTCCGCTGCGCCCAGCTCGGAAAGCAGAAAGCTCTGGTCGTCCTCCTCGGCGTGACAATCCTCTGCGCGTGCGGCTTCCTCGGGATCAAGGCGGTCGAGTACGAACACAAGTGGAAGGACGGGCTCCTCTGGGGAAAGCGCTACAAAGCGAAGACCGAACATGGGGCGCACGCCCCGGCCGCCAAGGCGAAGGGTCTGCTCCCTCCGACCGCGAAGGTCAACCCCGAGGTGAAGTCGCTGATCCCGCTGCCCGCCGAGGCGCCGCACGGGCTAGCAGCCCCGGGCCACGCCGCGCGCGCGGAGCACGCGGCGATGGAGGCCCCGAAGAACGTCCAGACCTTCTTCAGCATCTACTTCCTGATGACGGGTCTCCACGGGATCCACGTGATCGCCGGGATGGTCGTCCTCAGCTGGATGCTCCTCCGGGCGATCCGGGGAGAGTTCGGCCCGGCCTACTACACGCCGGTGGACCTGGCCGGACTCTACTGGCACGTCGTCGACCTGATCTGGATCTACCTCTTCCCGCTCCTCTACCTGATCCACTGAGGAAGACGATGAGCGATTCGTACTCGGAAGCTGCGGCGGCCGGCCCCGAACACGGCGGGTCGGTCTCCCACGTCGTTCCGATGAAGGTCCTGATCGCTGTGTGGGCCGCCCTCCTGGTCCTGACGATCTTGACGGTGGCCGCGATCAAGGTCGACCTCGGGAGCCTGAACCTCTGGATCGCGATGGCGATCGCCACGTTGAAGGCCTCGCTGGTCGTCCTCTACTTCATGCACATGAGGTACGACCGGCCGTTCAACGCGATCGTCTTCGTCACGGCGCTGCTGTTTGTGATGCTTTTCGTCTCGATCGCGATGCTCGACTCGAAGGCTTATGAGCCGGAGCTCGTTCCGGGTTACGCCCCCGGAATGCCGAAATGAGCGCGACCCCCGGCACGAGCATCGCGACCGGCCGGCTCGGGATGCGGCTCCTGGTGGCGTCGCTCTCGATGCTTTTCGGGGCAACGCTGATGGGGTACGTGTTGATCCGCTCGCGGGCGGCAGTCTGGCCTCCGCCGGGGGTCCCGAGCCTCCCGTCCGGTCTGCTGATCTCCACGGTCATCCTGCTGGCCAGCTCGGCGACGATCTGGGTCGCGGCCGACGGGATCCGGCAGGGGAGACAGAAGGCGCTCCGGATCGGGCTCCTGATCACCTTCGTCCTCGGGCTCGCGTTCCTGGGGAGCCAGACGATCTCATGGTTCTCGCTGGTGATCCGGAGCTTCACGATGCGGACGAACCTGTACGGCTTCCTCTTCTACCTGCTGACGGGACTCCATGCGATCCACGTGGTCGGAGGCCTCGTCCCGCTCGGAGTCACGACGGCGCGGGCCTGGCAGGGAAGGTACACCATCGACGCCCACGACGGAGTCGAGTACGTCGCCCTCTACTGGCACTTTCTCGACGTGGTCTGGCTCGTTCTCTTCGGCGTCCTGACCCTGACTTCGTAGCGAGGCGCTCCAACCTCCTCCCGATTGCCGGTCAGGGGTGCCACACGGTGTCCTGGCCGTGAGTGGCGGTCCAGGCGAAGAGGAAGGCGTAGACCGTCGGCATGGACCTCCCCGGGGAAGAGACCTCGACGGTTTGCGGGTAGTCGCGCCGGATCTGGAAGTCGAGCGGGACGTCCCCGACGTTCGTGCGCCATCGTCCGCCGGCATTGGCGCGTGCGGAGAGCGCCGGGAACGGGAATGCGTGCCAGACCCCGTCCAGCGAGAGGGCGATCACTGGTGTCTTCCACGGGCCGCGTTCGGGGGGAGGCAGGGGACGGACGGGATAGCGAAGGAGATCGGAGCCGAAATAGGAGGAGTAGGGGTCCCGCTTGTATTGCTGTCCGAGACGCGGATCGGGGGCGAGAACGGTGGTTGCGGGGTGGGCGGCCCGCCAGTTGGCCCAGGTGACCACCGAGCAGGCGAGGGGAGACAGGCCGCTCCCGC
>CALFNC010000238.1 GCA_937902605.1 uncultured Acidobacteriota bacterium
GAGGCGACGGAAGGGGGAGCGTCGCCCGTCGTTGGCGAGGCGGGCGCGGAAGATGAAGGGGAAGGAGCGAGCGAGGCAGGGCGGCGCGACGGCATGGCGGCCGGAGGAGGCGGACGGCCTGCCGGGGAGGAAGCCGGCGCCGCCGTCGGCTGAGGAGCAGGGCGCATGTCGGGCGAAGGGACGGCAGCCGAAGGGACGGCGGCTGAAGCTCCCGGCTGAGGAAGGGTGAGGGCGTTGGGGTAATGCCCGACGACGGCCAGCTTCCGTTCGCGGCCGGCGACCAGGTTCGAGACCGTGGCGCAAAGGGCGGCGGCGACGACGATGGCGGAGATCTCGGCGGCGAATCGGCGGGTGTTCAATCGGACCTCTCCTCGTCCCCCGGGATGGGACGACGCTCCATTCTAAGCAAGGGAAGAGCCGGGAAGAGGCTGCCAATTCGACGCGACCGCCTCGAGAAAGGGAGAGGGAGATGCCGGGGGCATCTCCCTCTCGAACCAGGGATGGCGCAGAGAAGCCCGTAAGCGCCGGATCAGGCCTTCCGGCCGCCTTCTTCTGCCCACTTCTCGAGCATGGCGGTCGTGACCGACTTCGGGCGCTCCAGGGCGGAGCCGAGGCCGCGGTCCCAGGTGATGTTGGCCATGCAGCCGAGGGCGCGGCCGACGCCGAACAGGACGGTGTAGAAGTCCCACTCCTTCAGGCCGTAGTACCACTGGATCACTCCGGACTGGGCGTCGACGTTGGGCCAGGGGTTCTTCGTCTTGCCGTGCTCGGTCAGGACGCCGGGGGCGGTCTCGAAGATCATGGAGACCAGCTTGAACAGGGGGTCATCTTTCAGGCCCGGGGTGTTGAGGCAGAACTCGCGCTGGGCGGCGTAGCGCGGGTCGGTCTTCCGGAGGACGGCGTGGCCGTAGCCCGGGACGACCTGTCCGGCGTTGAGCGTGTCCCAAAGGGCCTTGGTGACGTTCTCCTTTGTTGGTGCGGCGCCGTTGAGCTTCTTCTGGAACTCCATGATCCAGGAAAGGACTTCCTGGTTGGCGAGGCCGTGGAGAGGCCCCGCGAGGCCGTTGATGCCGGCCGAGTAGGCGTAGTACGGATCGGAGAGCGCGGAGTGGACGAGGTGCGTCGTGTGCGCCGAGACGTTGCCCGACTCATGGTCGGAGTGGAGGATGAAGTACATCCGGGCCACGTCCTCGTACGTCTTCGTCTGACCGATCATCCGGGCGAAGTTGGCGCCGGCGTCTGCGGTCGGGTCGATCGGGATCTGCTTGTCGCCCCGGTACTTCAGGTTGTGGATGAAGGCCGCGATGACCGGGATCCGCGCGACGATGTCGGAGGCATCCTCGTACACGTATTCCCAGGCGACCATCTTGTTGAACTTCCCGGAGCTGTAGAACTTCGCGAACTTCGAGTCCTTCTGGAGGGCGAGGAGGCCGACCGAGAGCATCACCATCGGGTGGCTATCGCGCGGGAGGCCCCGGATCGCCTCGAAGGCGTACTGCGGGACAGCCTGCCGGACCTTCCACTCGGCGAGCACCTCGTCGACCTGCGCCTGCGTCGGGACGTCGCCCGTGAGCAGGAAGTACCAGAACGACTCGACCGTCGGGTAGGTGGAACCCGGGGCCTTCGGGAGCGCCGCGAACGTCTCCGGAATGGTCTTGCCGCGGAAGCGTATTCCTTCCTGCGGGTCGAGGTAGGAGATGTCGGTGACCAGGCAGCGCACGTCGCGAGCTCCGCCAATGCACTGGTCGATCGTCACCTGGTCGATGACCACCTTTCCGAACTCCTTGGTCAGCTTGGTGGTGCGCGGACGGTGAGCCTCGATTTTCTGCTTCAGTGTGTCCTTGAGTGCCATGTGTTCGCTCTCCTCAGTTCAGATGCGTTGAATGAGACGGGGGACTATCCCGCTCGACGGAACTCTCGACTCGAATGGTCACGTGTGTAAGGCCGACGGAAAAGAGAAACGGCCTGAGTGGGCCAGAAGAAGTCCTGGAAGCGAGGACGCCGGGTGTGGTGGTCCGGAGGAGACATGCCAGCAGCGTGAACGGCGCAGCCGTCACGTTCTGGGGCGCAGCCTTCCCGCGAGAGGCCTCGTCCCCCGTTCCGGACGATGCAGCCGACTTCGGTCCGTGCCGTTTGCCCTACCTCCCACCGGGTAATCCCTCCCCGGTGACCGCGGGATCTTACTCTTTTTGCCGCCGCAGGGAGGGGGTCCTCGAACCCAACGGCACCCCGGCAGGCCCGGTCAGGAGGCGGGCGGGGCCTCGGTGATGAACTTTCTCCCGAACCGGTTCCACCGGGGTCCCTTCAGGAACTCCTGGTTCCAGCTCCACATCACGCCAACCGCACGCCCGAGCAGGTCAGAGACCGGACGCGTGCCGAAGAACCGCCCGTCCCGGCTCTCGTCGCGGTTGTCGCCCATGAGGAAGACTTCGTCCTCGGGGACCACGATCGGTCCGAAGGTCCTCAGCGCGGCATGTTCGGGGAGGATCCGGACCGGGTGCTTGATCCCGTGAAGCATCTCCGTTCCGAGGAGGACAGTCTCGCCGTCGTCACCCGTCCGCTCGGGCAAAAACGCGATCGACTGCTGACGGTCGTTCACGAAGAGAATCTCGTTCTTCAGCTCGATCTTGTCGCCTGGGAGCCCGATCAGCCGCTTCACGAACGGGACGCTCCCGCCGTCGGGGTTTCGGACGACGACGACGTCGCCGCGCGTGGGCGCCCCGGTCTTGAACAGCCGGATGCGGGAGAAGGGAACCCGGAACTGATAGGCCGATTTCCAGACGAAGACCCGATCACCCTCCATGATGGTCGGCTTCATCGATCCGGTCGGAACGACGTACCAGTCCGCCAGGACGGACCGTCCGGTGAGGATGATCGCCGCCATGATGATGAGCTGGCGGATGTCTTTCAGGAGGAGGGATTTCTTTTCAGGTGACATGCCCATGACGCCGGGAGTTTCGCACAAGACGTGCCGACGCCGTTCTGACGCAGCCGGCCGCGCGACATTCTCCTCGGAGACGGGCGGGATATCCTTCCCGCCATGACCGGCTACACGGACGCCCACGCCGCTTCGGGTCTCTCGGAAGCCCTCCCTTCGCTCGAGACGTGGCCCTCGCAGTTCCCGGACGACTACGAGGTGAGGATCACGATTCCGGAGTTCACCTCTATCTGTCCGAAGACCGGGCTTCCCGACTTCGCCGTGCTCGACATCACGTACGTTCCGAATCAACGCTGCGTCGAGCTGAAGTCGCTCAAGGAGTACCTGCTCGCCTATCGGAACCTGGGGATCTTCAACGAGAACGTCGTCAATCGCGTCCTCCGGGATCTCGCCGCCGCCCTGGCCCCACGCCGAATGAAGGTTCGGGGGGTTTTCACGCCGCGGGGAGGGATCCAGACGACCGTTGAAACGTCACACCCGCGTCCATCGATCTCCGGATGACCTCTCGCTCTTGACAGAGTCGGGCTCCGGGAACCAGATTGTTGGTGTCCGAATCCCCCGGCCTCAGGACGGAATTTTCAAGAAGGACCCGATGATATTGATGGAAAGGTTCGGGCGCCTTCGTTCAGGAGACCGGAGGATCGGCGACTGAGTCGGCGTTCCCATCGAGGGGAGAGTTGAGAGGTCACTTGATGTGAACGCCGGATAAGAAGGACCGCGGACGCGGTCCGAGAAAGGTGGGCCTCCGTCCCACGGCTTTTAGAAAGCCGAGATGAGGGAACGGAGAGCCCCGAATCTGGTCCCGGCCACCCAGGCCTGTGAGAAAGGCCGATGGCCGGGATCCACTCGTTTGCGGGAACGTCATACGGCCGCGAGCCCGCTCCGATAATTCGGCTGGAGGCTGGAGGCTGGAGGCGGACGCCCCGGAACTCGTCAGGGCTTGACGCCTCCGGGAGCTGGCGGCTCGGGGCCCTTCCTCAGCTTCCCGTCCTTCCCGAGGCGCCGGTAGATCGCCAGGCCGTTGAGGATGTCGGCCTTGGTCGAGCAGTATTCCCCGACCTTCTCGATCGCGGAGAGCTGCGAGGAGACGCGGGCCTCGGGAAGACCTTTCTCCTTCGTCTCCTTCGCGATCCGATAGACGCGCTCGAGGTAGGCGCTGGTCGCCGCGAGCTCGGCCGCGACCGCCGTCGACGTGTCCCCGGTGCTTCCCACAATGACGGACGGTTTCTTCTCCGCGATGCGGTGGAGCTCGGCCACCCAGCCGAGCGGATCGGACTGC
Source organism: uncultured Acidobacteriota bacterium (assembly GCA_937902605.1). Classification (GTDB taxonomy): domain Bacteria; phylum Acidobacteriota; class Thermoanaerobaculia; order UBA5066; family UBA5066; genus CAIMWE01. The sequence continues at coordinate 4,218 of CALFNC010000238.1, forward strand.
CCGTCGGTCATCGAGGGGCAGCGCCCCGTCACGACCAGATCCGCTACGAACGCTGCCTTGGCCTCCGAAGAGAAGATCCAGAGGTCGACACCGGTCGAGGCGGCCCCCTTTGGCGCTAACACCTCGACAGTCTGGCCTCCCTCCGAGACGACGACGCTCTGCTTGACGCCGACCACCTTCGGCACCTTCCCGCCGCTCGCCATGTGCGTCAGCGCGGCCTCCGTGTCGGCCGCGATGGAGGCGTGGACGTAGACGGTGGCCCCGGTCGCGAGGAACGCAGGCAGTCCCGAGTTGGCGTGGCCGTGCAGGTGGGACACGACGACCCACTTGACCGGCTTGCCACTCGTCGACCTCTTGATCTCGGACTGGAGGTTCGCAGCGTCCTGGTTGGACGCGCCCGTGTCGACCACCAGGACGCCGCTGCCGAGCTCGACCCAGCCGCAGTTGGAGATCCCGAATCGGCCGACCCACGTTCCGGGCCCGAGCTTAGCGACCTCGAAGGGTGGGATCACGGAAGCCTTCGACGCGGGTATCTCGGCCCCGGAGGCCGCCAGGGGGAGGAGGGCCAGGACGGCGCCCCCGAGCCAGCGGAACGGACGGACGAAAGAGAACGAATTGACTCGCAACATCCCACGGATTCTAACTGGATGTATCGTGGACTACATGGCGGAGCGCGTCGAAGGGCCGGGCCGAGCCGTGGCCGTCACCTCGCTGGGCGCCGTGACCGCGTTCGGAGCGGGGGTCGAGGCCTTCTGGAGAGGGGCGCTGGACGGCCGAAGCGGAATCGCTCCCGTCACCCGCTTCTCCGCCGATCCTTACCGGTCCGGCGTCGCCGCGGAGATTCCCGCCGGGAGCCTCGTTCGCGAGATGGACGAGCTCGCCACCGGCGCCTCCCCGGCGACGTGTCTGGCGTTCGCCGCGGCTCGGGAAGCGCTGAAGGGAGGTCGCGTCCCCGGCGCCCCGGAGCGCCTCGGAGTGGTCGTCGGGACGTCCATGGGAGGGAACGGCGCCTTCGTCGACTGGGTCCGGAACGGGACGGTGCCGGCCGTCCGGCGGTCGGAAGCCACTCTCTTCTCCGTCGCCTCTGATCTCGCGAGAGCGATCGGTGCGCGGGGACCCACCCTGGGTGTCTCGGTGGCCTGCGCCTCGGGAACCCTAGCGGTCGGCATCGGAGCCGACATGATCCGGCGGGGAGAGTGCGACGCCGTCCTCGCGGGGGGCTTCGACGTGCTGTCGGAGTTCGTCTTCGCGGGATTCGACTCCCTGCGCGCGCTCTCCCCCTCGGCCGCCAGGCCCTTCGACCGGCGACGAGACGGGTTGACGCTCGGAGAAGGCGCCGCCTTCCTCCTCCTCGAGAAAGCCTCGCGGGTCGAGGAGCAGCGGCGGGTCCCTCTCGCCATCGTGCGCGGGTACGGTTCGGCGGCGGATGCGCACCACATGACGCGGCCCTCGCCCTCCGGGGAAGGGCTCGTTCGGGCCGTGACCGCGGCGCTCTCCGACGCGTCGATCGTGCCCGAGGAGATCGGGTTCGTTAGCACGCACGGCACCGGGACGGTCTTCAACGACCGGATGGAGGCGGCCGCGTTCCGCACCCTCTTCGGCGAACGAGCGGATCGATTGCCGGTGACCTCGATCAAGGGAGCCGTCGGCCACACGCTGGGGGCCGCGGGGGCGATCGAGGCATTGCTCTGTACCCTCGTCCTCGGACGGGGTGAGATTCCCCCCACTGCCGGTTTCGAGGAACCGGACCCCCAGTGCCCCCTCGACGTGGTGGCGGCGTCCCCGCGGCCGCTTCCCGTTTCGGTCCGCTACGTGCTGTCGACGTCCTCGGCGTTCGCCGGCACGAATGCGGCCTTAGTCTTCGAGCGCCCATGACGACCGTGCCCAGTGTCCGCGTCGCCGGAACCGGTCTCTGGCTTCCAGGTCGTGAAGGCGGCGAGCCCGCTCGTCCGCGGCTTCCGGTGGACATCTCCCGTCTCCGACGGATGGACCGTTTTGCGCGGTCGGGGTTCTTTGCCGGGAGCCTTTCGCTCGTCGAGGCCGGAATCGTCCCCAACAAGCCTCC
>CALFNC010000239.1 GCA_937902605.1 uncultured Acidobacteriota bacterium
ACGTAACCGCCCATCGAGAGGCCGGCGAGGACGAAATGCTCGTCCGCCGGGACCGCAGCTTCGACCTCCTCGGCGAGGTCGTCGGCGAGGAGCGACATCGTGTGACTCGCCGCGGCGGGCCGGCTGGAGGTCCCGCGGCCGCGGAGGTCCAGGGCGAAGACTTTCAGGGCCGGGGCGAGGTGGTCCAGCTCCTCGGCGAGAGGGAGCCAGAGCCGCCGGTCGAGGAGGTATCCGTGGACGGCGACGATATACATGCCGAGATCTTACCGGGGCGTACCTGTCGTCCGGGGACTTCCGTCGAGCTGCGCGCTCACGGCGTGTAGGTCACGCTGTTCCGTGGGCCTTCCCAGACCGTGACCGCGGCCAGCCGCGTCCCGCCGGAGAGGATCCCGGCTCGTTGGATCTCGTCCGCCACCCAGAGAGCGACGTTCTCGGCGGTCGGGTTCCGTTCGTCGAAAGGAGGGACCGTGTTCAGATCCCGGTCGTGGAGGCTCGCGGCCAGCTCGTGAACGAGGCGCTCAGCCGGCACGAAGTCGACCGAGAGGTCGTATGGGCCGAGAGCCTCGGTCGTCAGGGCGGCCTCGATCCTCCAGGAATGACCGTGGAGCGGCTCCGGCCCACCAACGTAGTCCCGGAGGTGGTGAGCCGCCTCGAACTCCGCGAAGACCCGGACGGTGAAGCTCACGCGAGTACGACCGTCTCTTCCCGGACCACGCGGATCCCATGCTGGTCCTCGGGGGCCAGGCCGTACTCCGACTCGAGAAAACGCTTCGGCGTCATCGCCCCCTCGCCCGCGATCCGGAGTCGTTCCCGGCGCTCCTCGCCGTTCGGCAAGACGAAGCGGTAGACCGCCTCGGTGGCGGACTGCCCAAGGGAGCGGGCTCCCTTCGGCAGGTCCTCGAACGCAGTGACCCGGACACCCGCCGGGAGACGGGAGTTCACCGCCTCCAGGAGAGCCGGCGTCATCGCGTCGGTCAGGTCGAGGTCGAACAGCTCGTGCCGGGACTCCTGCCCGAGAGGGAGGGCCGGGCCCATCGACATCCGCATGTGCGGGTTGAACCCTTCCGTGTACCGCACGGGCGTACCCGCGGCACGGAAGGCGCGCTCGAGGACATCCATTGTGTTCCGGTGGGAGAGATATCTCGCGTCGCCAAGCTTCTCGAACGTGAAACGGACGGTCCGGGCGGTTGTCGCGACGGGAACGGCTGCCCCGCCGACGGTCCGGCGCTCCCGCAGAGGGAGCAGCTCCGGTGAAGCCTTCATCCGGTACGCCGCCCCCTTCGCTCTTTCGGCGTAGGCGGCGGGACGGCAGCTCTCGGGATCTTGCGGGGCGATGGGGCCCCGGGTGATCGACGGAAGAGATGTGCCGAATGAGAAACCGTCGGGGAACGGACTCGCGAGCACGGTGTCCTCGCCATTCCCGGGCACGCCGCAGGCATAGCAATGGCCCCACTTGCAATCGTCGGTCGACCCCTCCTGGAGCGCTTTCTTCCGCTCGACGACGAGGAACGGCTTGCGAACGAGGGCGTCGACCACATCCCAGGGGAGAGTTTCCTTTAGCTCCTTCGCCCGCAGGTGCCGTTCCTTCGGGATGCCCGCCGCCTCGAGCGCCTCGGTCCAGCGGGTCCAGGAGAAGTGCTCGGACCATCCGTCGAAGCGGCCTCCCCGCCGCCAGACCTCGAGAAGTGCCCGCGACATCCTCCGGTCGCCGAGCGAGAGGAGCGCCTCGATCTCGGCCTCCTTCGGTTCGTGCCACTTGAGCTTCGCCCCACGCACCGGCCGGAATTTCTCCTTCAGGTAGGCGAGCTTTCGCTGGAGGCTCTCGACGCCGTCGAACGCCGCCCATTGGAACGGCGTGAAGCTTTTCGGGACGAACGAGCCGATGGAGACGTGGACCGTCGGCCGGACGCCATGCCGGCGCCCCTGCGCGAGGATGTCGCGGACGAGCACCACGAGGGCGTCGAGGTCGGCGTCAGTCTCGGTCGGTAGGCCGATCATCGTATAGACCTTGATGAGGTCCCACCCCCGCGAGAAAGCGACGTCGGCGGCCTGGACCATGTCGGCGTTCGTGAAGGTCTTGTTGATGACGCGCCGCAACCGATCGGATCCCGTCTCGGGGGCGAACGTGAACCCGGACTTCCGGACCTCCGAGACGGCGTCGGCCAGGGCGACCGAAAACGCCTCGGCCCTTAGCGACGGGAGCGAAATGGAGACCTTCGTCTTCGCGAGCTCGGGGGCGAGGCAAGCGACGAGCGGTTCGATCTGGGAGTAGTCGGCTGACGAGAGCGACAGCAGCCCGACCTCCGACCAGCCGGCTTCGTCGATGAAAGCCTTCGTCATCCGGGCCGCGTCAGCCGGGTCCAGCTCGCGGACCGGCCGGTACCAGTAGCCGGCCTGACAGAAGCGGCATCCCTGGGTGCAGCCCCTCATGATCTCGAGGCCAAGGCGGTCCTGGACGATGTCGACGGAAGGGACCATCGGCCGCTCCGGGTAGACACCGGCAGAGAGGCGCCCCACGAAGACGCGCGTCGCGTGCTCCGGAACCCCGGGTTCGGCCGGGACGTAGGCCTCTACGCGCTCCCCGTCGTCCGAGTACCGGACGTCGTAGAGCGACGGGACGTAGATTCCTGGGCAAGCCGCGAAGGCGATCAGGCGCGCGTGGCGCGGAAGCGCGCGAGTGGCGGCCACCGCCTCGAGGAGCCGGGGGAGCGCTTCCTCGCCATCGCCGATCAGGAACAGGTCGAAGAAGTCGGCGACCGGCTCGGGGTTCGCGACGCAAGGGCCACCCCCGATGACGATCGGGTCCCCCTCGCCGCGCTCCGCGGAGAGGACCGGGATTTCGGCCAGGTCGAGCATGTTCGGGACGTTCGTGTAGTTGAGCTCGCTCTGGAGGGAGAACCCGACGACGTCGAAGTCGGCGACCGGAGCGCCCGACTCGATCGAGAAGAGCGGAACCCGTTCCCGCCTGAGGACCGCCTCGAAGTCGATCCATGGAGCGTACGTCCGCTCGCAGGCCCATTCCGCGCGGCGGTTCACGATCTCGTAGAGGATCTTGGTCCCGGTGTGGCTCATCCCGATCTCGTAGGCATCCGGAAAGGCGAGGCAGAGCGTGACCGAGGAGCTGGAGAGGTTCTTCCGGACGACGTTCCGCTCGAGGCCCAGGTAGCGGCCGGGCTTTTCCACAGAGAGGAGGAACGGCTCGAAGCGGTTTCTGACGGAAGCGAATCTCAAGAAGCTCTCCGAAGCCCTTCAGTCTAAAGCAATTCGCGCTCCCGGAATCTCCCTGTTTGACTCGTTCCCCCGCGCGCTCTAGATTCCGCCCAATGGCTCTCGATCAGCGAGTTCGCGCGGCCCTCCAGGAGCTGGGGGCGGCCCTCAACGACGCCGTCTCCTCCTCGGAGAAAGTTCAGGCCATCCTCGCCCGCCTTCGTGAGGAGGGATACGACCCGTACCTGGTCCTCGACGCGACCGTCGCCCTCGATCAAAAGGGGAGACGCTCGTCGGCCGCCCTCCCGTCCATCCGGCGGGGGGATTCCGGGGCGAACCGCCGCGATGGCGTCGCCTTCCAGATCAACGTGAAGGACCTGAGCCTGCTCAAGTCCCTTGGCATCGACCCGACACGTCCGGTCCGGTCCCGTCGCCGTCCCCGCGCGGCGGTGACTCTCCGGTCCACGGTCGCGAAGAAACGCTGAAGACTCCCCTCGTCGGCCTCACGGTTCCCGAGCTCGCGCGACTTCTCGAGGACGTCGCCCCGGAGAGATACCGCGCGGCTCAGTTGCTCGGCTGGCTCTGGGAGCGCCGGGCATCCTCCTTCGAGGTGATGAGTGACCTTCCGCGGGCCCTTCGCGAGAGGCTCGACGAGGCGTTCGAGACGGGCCTCCCCGAGGTCGTCCGGCGGACGGCTGCCGAGGACGGAGCCGTGAAATTCCTCCTTCGCCTCGCGGACGGCGTCCAGGTGGAGGCCGTCCACATCCCGATGGGAAGGCGCCAGACGGTCTGCGTCTCCTCGCAGGCGGGGTGTGCGGTCGATTGTGCCTTCTGCGTGACCGGGAGGATCGGCGCGGGGCGGAACCTCCTGGCCGGGGAAATCGCTGGCCAGTACCTCGCGGTGGCGCGGGAGGCGGCGTTCGGCCCGCACGATGCGAACGTCGTCTTCATGGGGATGGGAGAGCCTCTCCTGAACACCACGAATGTGATGGCCGCGCTCGACCTCCTCGAGCGAGAGGTCTCGAATCGCCGGATCACCGTCTCGACGGCTGGCATCGTCCCGGGAATCGAGCAGCTCGCGCAGCGGAAACGGCTGCCGAATCTCGCAGTCTCGCTCTCGGCACCGGACGACGAGACGCGGACGCGCCTCATGCCCGTCAACCGGATCTGGCCCATCGCCGACCTTTTCAGGGCTCTCCGCGCATGGCCGCTCGAGCCCGGACGACGAATCACCTTCGAGTACGTCCTTGTCGACGCGGTCAACGATTCCGAAGCGGCGGCGGCTCGCCTGGCGCAGCTCGTCAGGCCGCTCCCGTCGAAGGTGAACCTGATCCCGCTGAACGAGTCGCCTGAGTGGCTCCCTGGTCTCCGGCGCCCTCCCGTCGACCGTGTGGACCAGTTCGCGCGGACCCTGGCGGCGGCCGGGGTGCCGGTCACGGTCCGCTGGTCGAAGGGTCTCGGAGCCGCTGCCGCGTGCGGACAGCTGAAGGGGCGGGAGACCCCCCGGCCGCCCCGGAAGGAGCGAGGGGCAAGAAGTCCACATCATTGACGGAACGGGCTGGCGCGCATCCTTTTCTCTTTGCGACACGTATCCTGCGGAGATGACTCGCCGTCCCGGAGCTCCTCGTACCCTCGCGGCGCTTCTCGGCCTCTCCCTCGCCAGTGCGCTGTTCATCGGACGCAACTTGGCTCTCGCCCAGCCGCCCAACTCGTACAGCTCGGGCGAGGTCGCCCTGGCGCTGCGCCGTCTCCTCGTCGTCGGAAAAGTCCTTTACGTTGGAGCCCACCCGGACGACGAGAACACCGCGATGCTCTCCTGGCTCTCCCGCGGCCGGCTCTATCGGGCGGCCTATCTCTCCCTGACCCGGGGGGACGGTGGGCAGAACCTCATCGGGTCCGAGCGGGGAGAGCTGATCGGGCTGATCCGGACTCAGGAGCTCCTCGCCGCGAGGCGGATTGACGGAGCCGAGCAGTTCTTCACGCGTGCGATCGACTTCGGCTACTCGAAGTCGCCGGAGGAGACGCTCTCGGTCTGGGGCAAGGACGAGGTCCTCTCGGACGTCGTGCGCGTCATTCGGACCTTTCGGCCCGACGTGATCATCACGCGCTTCCCGACGAACGGGGACGGCGGCCACGGCCACCACACGGCCTCCGCGCTCCTCGCCGAGGAGGCGTTTCGGGCCGCGGCGGACCCGGCCCGGTTTCCGGAGCAGATCACCCGGGACGGTCTCGCTCCCTGGGCGGCGCGGCGGCTGATGTGGAATGCCTGGCGGGTAAAGCCTGAAGAGCGGGACCCCAGGCTCCCCAAGCTGCTCGAGGTCGACCTCGGCGCCTACAACTCATTCCTGGGGCGGTCGTACTCGGAGATCGCCGCCGAGAGCCGGTCGATGCACAAGAGCCAGGGGTTCGGGTCCGCCGAACGCCGCGGGACGCTCGTCAATACCCTGGAGCCTCGGCTCGGGGACTCGGCGACCTCGGACCTGATGGACGGAATCGACACGACGTGGCGAAGGGTGCCTGGCGGGGAACCGGTCATCGCGCCCCTCGAGAAGGCGGTCCGGACGTTCCGGCCGGACCGTCCCGCTGACGTGATCCCCCTCCTCATCGAGGCCCGTCGGAAGATGGCCACACTAGCCCCGTTGCCCTGGGTCGCGGCGAAAGAGTGGGAGGTCGACGAGGCGATCCGAGCGGCCGCGGGGTTATGGATCGAGGCGATCGCGGCGCGATTCGCGGCGACGCCAGGCTCCGAGCTCCCGGTCTCGGTCGTCGTCCTCAGCCGTTCCGACGCCCCCATCGTCGTCCGAAAGATCGAGCTCCCATGGGCGACCAAGCCCTTCGAGGGCGCGACGCGACTGGAGAACAACCGGCCGATGAAGACCGACTTCTTGGTCCGGATTCCGGAAACAGCGGACGAGACGAATCCCTACTGGCTCGACGCCCCTCCGACGCTCGGTCTCTTCCACGTCGCGGACCCCCGGTCCATCGGCCGCCCCGAGAGCCCGCCGGCGCTGATGGCCCACGTCACCCTGGAAGTGTCCGGCGAGGTACTCGGCTTCGACGTCCCCGTCCAGCACCGCTCCACCGACCCGGTGATCGGCGAGCGTTACCGTCCGCTGGAGATCACGCCGAAGGTGTCGCTCCACCTCGCCGCGCCGGTTCTCTTCTTCCCCGATCGGAACGCCCGCGAGGTCGGCGTCACTGTCCGGGCCGGAAGGAAGGAGGTCTTGGGCGTCGCCTCGTTGAAGGTCCCGCCAGACTGGACCGCGTCTGGAGCCCAGTCGTTCTCCCTTCGAAACGAAGGAGACGAAATGCTCCTTCGCTTCACCGTGATTCCCCCGGCGGGACCCGCGGCCGGCACGGTCCGGGCCGAAGCGACCGTGGACGGAGCGACCTTCTCGCACGACGTCGTCCGGATCGACTACCCACACATCCCACCGATCGCCCTTGCACCGGCCGCGGAGGCGAGGCTCGTCCGGGAGGACAC
>CALFNC010000240.1 GCA_937902605.1 uncultured Acidobacteriota bacterium
CCGCGAAAGAGAAGGTGGGCGCTGGGAGGCGGTCGTCGCGGGCGTGCGCGTCACCTTCGACCGTTGCATAAGGAAGCGCTGGACGCAGTACGCAGCCGATAACCCAGACGCGACATTTCCGTTCCGGCTCGTGGTGACGACGGACGGGAAGTTCTTTGTCCTCCAGGATCCGACGGAGGACGTGGTCTCCCTCAGGGAGTCGGAGAGGTGGGTCCCGTTCTCGGAACCGCTCCATGAGACGTTCGCGATGCGACGCCATCTTAAATTTTCGGCGGCGGAGGAATCCCTTGCCGCCCTCTCTCCCACCGAAAGGCGGATCTTTCGCCTCTGGACCGACCTTCCGGAGATGCGTCTTCCGGGGGCTTTCGAAGACCTTCGGTACTTCCCGGGGGCGGGGTTCCTTCTGTTCTCCAAGGAAGAGGGCCTGTTTTGGATCGGTGATTCCGGCCCGACTCGGTTATCCCCGCGTCGAAGCAACTGGGCAGGCACCGCCTGGAACCCCGAGAAACGGATCTTGTTCCTCGCGGAGGGACAGGACGTGTTCGCTGTCAACGGGCGGGGATCGGAGAAGCCCATCTACCATGCCCCCACCGACGTGACCGCGCTCGAGTACCTCGACGGACGTCTATGGATCGGGACCTCCGCGGGGCCGAATCCGTTCCGCTCGGGGCCGCCGCTGCGGGTGCTGGACTTGAGAAACCGCGCGAGGGGAGTCGAGGGATTCGGCTCCCGGACGGCTCAGAAGCAGGAGGCGGACTTCTGGCAGGCCATTGACGTGGGGCCGTTCGGGATTCCAAATCCCACCCAGATCCTCTCCTTCGGCGGCAGGCTGTACGTCCTCGATTCGATCCTCGAGAGGATTCTTGCCTACGACATCAGTCTGGCGATCGAGGGACAGGGGCGAAAGACGGCGCCATGACGACGCGGAAGTCCGACGGAACGGTGCGATTGGTACTGTGTTGTCATTCGATCGGCCCCTATCATGCAGCACGATTTCGGGCCCTCGGGAGTCGTCTCCCGGACTTCGCGGTCGTCGAACTTGCGTCCACCCAGTCCCTCTATTCTTGGGGCGCGGAGGAGGGGGCGGCCTATCGGCGTCTCACCCTTTTCCGGGGGTCCCTCGAAGAGGCCGATCCGGCGTCCATGGCAGCGGCCATGAGGAGTGCGTTGGACTCCCTGGCGCCCGCGGCGGTCGTCGCCATCGGATACTCGCACCGGGCGATGAGGGCAGCCTCCCGATGGATCCGTAGGAAGGGCGGGCTCAGCGTGATGGCGACCGATACCTGGAACGAAAGACGCAGACGGACCTACCCCCTGGAGAGGCTAAAGGGGGCGTGGTGTCGCTGGGCGTATGACGCCGTCTTCATAAGCGGACAGCTCGGGGCGGAGTATTTCGCCGGTCTCGGGGTGCCTCGTAGCCAGATCTGGAGGGGATGTTCGGTGGTGGACAATCGCTATTTTTCAGAGCGAGCGGACGTGGCAAGGCAAGACGCTGCGGCGGAACGGCGGCGGCTGGGCCTTCCCGAGGACTATTTCCTCTGCGTGGCACGTTTCTCGCCGGAGAAGAATCAGACGACGCTCCTAAAGGCCTTCCGGGAATACCGGCGCCGGGGGGGGGCGTTTGACCTCGTTCTCGTCGGCGGAGGTCCCGATCGGCCTCGGCTTGAACGCTTCGTCCGAGAGTCGTCGGTGGAGGGGGGGCTCTTCCTCGACTGGCAGGCGTACCAGACGGTGCCGGTGCTGATGGGACTGGCCCGGGCGTTTGTCCTTCCGAGCCTCGTGGAACCGTGGGGGCTTGTGATCAACGAGGCCGTGGCCTCGGGGCTTCCCGTCGTCGTCAGCCGGCACTGTGGTTGCTACCCAGAACTCTGCTGGAAGGGGATCAACGGGTGGGACTTCGACCCGAGAGACCCGGATGAACTTGCTACGATCCTGACCCGTCTGTCCACCGATCGACCGCGGCTGCTGGAAATGGGACAGGCGTCACGATCCTTAGTCACGGCGATGAGCCCGGACACGTGGGCGAGTGCCGTGCAGGACATCCTCGAGGCCGGGCCCGGCGGGGCGGGGGGTGGGAAGGAAGGTCCGATGCGAGGGGCGCGGGGAGCCGTGTCCAGGGCCGGAACCTCGAAAGCAGATGGAA
>CALFNC010000241.1 GCA_937902605.1 uncultured Acidobacteriota bacterium
GGCCAGAGCATGCTGCCGATCATAGGGGAACCCGTCACCGGCCGGTTTCCCCTCGGCGCTTCGCGCCTACCCCTCCGCACCGGGTCGGAACTTGGAGCTCGACTGATCGCGGAACGAGAGGACGTGAGGCGGCGCTAGCCCTATTTCGGCTTTCCGTCGTCCGCTCTCTTATCGTCTTCCTTCGGAGCGCTATCGCCGTCCTTCATGGACTGCTTGAAGTTGCGGATGCCCTCCCCAAGACCCTTCCCGAGTTGGGGGAGCTTCCCGGCGCCGAAGAGGATCACCACGATCGCCAGGATGAGCAGAAGTTCGGGAAGACCGAGATTGGGCACGTTCGCCTCCTGAGATCCAGTTTCCGTTCGAATGATACTCCGGTCCGCCGCACCGCCCGGAACAGAGTGGCTCAGGAGGCGAGGAACCGGACGAGCGGGAAGTACGGACTCGACGGGTCGGTGCGCTCCCGGATCACGCGCCTCGCGGTGTCGCGGTGGGGCGTGTAGATGGGCCGCCCCCACCGCAACATCTTCTCGAAGGTCCCGAGGACCTTCCATGCGCGTTGGAGCAGCACGGCGGCCTGGTACCGGCCCGGCGGCGGGGGCGGGGTCTCGGCTCCGGCGCGTTCGAAACGGAGCGACACGCCGTCGTAATCGCGGGGGCCGAGCCGGAGGTCCTGGAAGTCGATCATCGCGAGCGGGCCATCGGCGGTGCGAATGAGATTGTTCGCGTGGAAGTCACGGTGGACGGGAACCGGGGGACCGTTGAGCGAAGGGTCGGCTGCCTCGCGAGCGAGCCGTTCGACGAGCGTCTCCCATTCGTCGGCGTCGGAACGCGAGAGGGGCGACGCGCCCCCCTTCTCGAGGGCCCAGAGGCGAGTGTGGGACAGCTCCTTGCCGAAGAACGCGGCGTCGAACGGCGGGTTGCGACGGGCGATTGTAGGGTCGATTGACCGGAGCGGGCAAAGAAGCTGCTCCGCCTCTTCGAGGAGGCGGAGCTTCTCGGGAGTCGACGCCCGGCGGAGCTCGGTAGCGAAGTCGACGTCTCCGAGGTCCTCGATGAGCGCGGCGCCGACCTCCGGCGCATCCACGAGGAGCGCGGGGACGCGAAGGCCGGCGGCCTCGAGCCCGCTGCGGACGGCACGCCAGTTCTCCTGGGCAGTCGAGCGGGTCTCCGGGTAGACGACCAGCAGGGTGGCCCTCTTGGGTCCGTCCGGCAGCCGGAAATACCTCCGGCTCCCCACGTCCCCGGCGAGAGGCTTGAGGCTGGCGACCGCGCCGGAAAGGCCGAGCGTCTTCCCGACGAGCTCGAGCCGCCGCTCTTCGGCCGCCTCGGCGGAGACGTCTACTTCCCGGCTCCTTCCTCGGAGAGCTCGACCTTCAAGATTTTCTGATATGAGGTCGGCTGGCCGCCGTTCTGGGCGAGGGGGTTCGGTCGGGACTCCGCGACGATTCGGTCGATCACGTCCATCCCTTTCGTCACCTCGCCGAACACCGTCTCGTGCCGGTCGAGGAACGGCGAGTCCTTGAGGACGATGAAAAACTGGCACGACGCGGAATCGGGATCGGACTCGCGGCGAGCCATGGCGACGACGCCCCGGCGATGGGTGACGTCGCTGAACTCCGCCTTCAGGAGGATCGGGTTTCCCAGGGCGTCGGTGTTCTCGCCGAAACCGTAGGTCAGCGGGTCGAGTCCGGGCGTCTTCGTCCGTGGATCTCCCCCTTGGATGACGAAGCCGGGGACGACCCGGTGGAACGATGTCCCGTCGTAGAAGCCTTTCTCGGCTAGGTCCACGAACGTCTTCACCCCGCTCGGTGCCTTGTCGTACAGGAAACGGATCGTGACGTCCCCTTGTGAGGTCCTGAGCGTTGCCAGCGTCTTCGCGTAGTCCCGGGGTTTCGCCTGCTTGACCTCCTTCTTCTTCGGCGGCGCCTTCTTCGCGGCGGCCTTTCCCGTAGGGGCCGCGGCGGAGAGGATAGCCAGCGCGAAGAGGCAGAGGAGCCGCGCCGCCCTCGCGCGGGAGGTCCTGAAGGCCATGGTCACGGGACGCCCTCCTTGCCCTCTCCTACTCCGAGAGCGCGATCGCGGCGATCTTCTGGTAGGCCGTCGGGCGCCCGCCCGACGGGTCCGCCAGGTTCGGCTTCGATTCGCTCACGATCCGGTCGGCCACCTCCATCCCGGACACCACCTCGCCGAACACGGTGTACTGGCGGTCGAGGAACGGAGAGTCCTTGACGACGACGAAGAATTGAGAAGACGCCGTGTCGGGATCGGAGGCGCGGGCCATCGAGAGGATCCCCCGCCGATGGCTGAGAGTGTTGAACTCCGCCTTCACATGAACGGGCCGCCCGGTCGCGTCGGTGTTCCCGCCGGTCCCGTAGCGGGACGGGGAGACTTTCGCATCCTTCGTCTGCGGGTCGCCTCCCTGGATCATGAAACCCGGGATCACCCTATGGAAGACCGTTCCGTCGTAGAACCCGGCTTCGGCCAGATCGACAAAGTTCTTCACGTGGCCCGGAGCCTTGTCCCAGAAGAACTTGACGGTCATCTCGCCCTGGGTGGTCTTAATAGTGGCCACGGTGCCTGCGTAATCAAGCGGTTTCGTCAACTCGTGTCTCCTGTGTTCGTGAGGCGCTGGGCTCGTCTTGCCCGGCGGATTCAGCGGCCGCATGATACGCCCGCATGATTCTCTCCGAGACCTTCCTCCGGATGGTCCGGCGCGCCACCTCGGACCTGGACGTGGATCGCCTCCGGTCGGATGTCGAGCGGTTCTGCCAGAAACACACGGACCTGACGACACGGCAGAAGGGGTTTCGGATGATCGCGGCGACGGCGCGCCGGGCGGCGGCGGTCGGCGCGGCGGCGAGCCTGCCGCCGGGCTGGC
>CALFNC010000242.1 GCA_937902605.1 uncultured Acidobacteriota bacterium
ATGCGCTTGAGCCTTCGCAACGGACTCGTTCAGGCGGTACAGCCGGAGCTGCCAGGCGGGCGTCCCCGCTCCCGGCGACCGCTGCCACGAATCCCGGGCGGACGCGGCCCTCGCCAGGTCCGACTCAGCGCGAGCGGCCCGGGAGAGAAGCGGGGTGGCGCGCTTCCTCCACCACGCCTCACCATGGCCATTGCTATCGACGGCGCCGCCCGGCCCAGCATCCCTCGCCGGTTCCGTTGCCAGGGCCGGCCCGGCCGGGCCCTCTCCGGTCCCCGAGGAGGCCGCGAGCGTCCGCTCCGCCTCCTGTCGCGAAACCTTCAGCTTCCTGGACTCGTCGGTGGAAAGCGGCGTTCTCTTGAGGACAGCCGTACTGCGCTTGACGGAGGGGGTCGGCGACGGCGTGTTTGCCTCCGCCGTTTTGGATTCATCCACCCCGGCCACCGGGAAGGAGACGAGCTGCCCTCCCGGGTGGAGGTGTCCCACGAACCGGTCCCCCTTCCTCTCGGGGGGGGCCGACAATGTCGTCACCGTCCCGTCCATGCTGACGACAACGTAGCGCCCCTCCACCGCAGGAGCTGAGCTGGAGGCGCCGGAAGGAGAAAGGCCGGCCAGGAAGACGAAGACGAAGAGCCCGGCCGGCCGCATTTTCACGGCGTGATGCCTACGCCGCGCCGGCCTTCTTCTTCCCGATCAGCTCGTCGAAGATCGCTCTGGACGACTTCTTCACCTCTTCGTGAAGCGACTCGCCGTGCGAGTCCATCGTCACCAGGCATGGGAAGTCCTTCACCTCCAGGATCCACATGGCTTCAGGGACGCCGATCTCCTCGAGGTGACGAACCCCCTGGACCCGGACGATCTTCCGGGCCAGGACCTGGGCGGCTCCACCGATGGCGTGGAGATAGACGGCCCCGTACTCCTTGAGGGCGGCGAGGGTCTTCGGACCCATCCCCCCCTTGCCGATGATCCCCGCGAACCCGTAGTGGGCGATGACGCTCGCCTCGTACGGCTCCTCCCGGATCGATGTCGTCGGGCCCGCGGCCAGCATCGACCAGCCGTCCTTCTCCTTACGGACGACGGGCCCGCAGTGGTATAGGACGCTTCCCCGGAGCGTCAGGTCGGGGTACTCTGGCCAGCCCTTGATCCAAAGCTTGTGGAGGGCGTCGCGGCCGGTGACGATCGTCCCAGTGATCTCGACCGCGTCACCTTTGCGGAGGTCGCGGACTGCCTTCGGCGTGAGGGGCGTCGTAAGCTTTTTCACGGCACTCATCGGATTCGCCCTTTCCTGCCTACTGCGAGTAGACGGTCTTCCCCGAGGGGAGAACTTCGACGGCGGCGCGGCGGGTCGCCCAGCACATGTATGTGACCGAGACGAAGTAGCAGGCCGGGAGGCGTGCAAGATAGGAGCCCTTGACCCCCAGCAGCGTCGTCTTCCCGCCGTAGCCCATCGGCCCGATCCCCAGGAGGTTCCCCTTCTCCAATAGCTCGGCCTCCATCGCCGCGATCGTGGGGTCGGGGTTCGTGTCGTCCAGCTTCCGGAACAGCTGCTTTTTCGCCTCGTTGTACCCGTTCGCCCGGTCCCCGCCGAAGCAGAAGCCGATGACGCCCGGAGCGCACCCTTTCCCCTGGGCATTGAAGATCGCTTCGAGGACGACCTTCTTCACCCCATCGATGTCACGGTCGGCGCCGAGGTCGACGTTCGGGAGGGCCGACTGCGTCCCGACGTTCTCGGAGCCGCCTCCTTTCAGGATCAGCTGGACCGAGAGGCCCTTCCCCTTCCCCTCGTGGACGTGGACGATCGGCATCCCGCGCCCCGCCCCGTCCCCGGGGTTCTTGTTCGTCAGCGTGTCGACCGAGTTCGGGCGGAGGAACCCGGTCTTCGTCGCCTGCCTCGTCGCCTCGACCGCGGCCCGCTCGATCGCGCCGATCGAGATGCCGCGCGGGATCGCCACCTCGAAGAACGGCATCCCGGTGTCCTGGCAGATCGGCCGAGAGTCCTGCTTGGCGAGCCGGGTGTTCTCGATCAGGACGTCGAAGGTGTCCCGGGCCACCGACCCGGGCTCCTCCCTCTCGCGTGCCTTCTCGAGCGCGACTAGGACGTCGGGAGGGATCGAGGTCGCGGCACGCCGTAACAGCTCCGTGAAGACCTGGGTCAGCGCCTTTTCGCCAAACGGGTCGGCGGGGCGTTTCGGCGCGGTCTTCTTGGCCGCTTGCTTCGCCGCCGCCTTCGGGGCCTTCTTCGGCCTAGGCGGCTGCTTGACCGCCTGGCGGGCGGCCGGTTTCTGCTTCTTAGAAGGGGGGGCCTTCCGGGCGGGTTTCGGGGTGGGCCTCTTGGGCTTGGCCATGCACGTCCTCCCGGCCGGAGAGGATAGCGCCATCTTCCGGTTCGGGAGTAACATTAAAGATCAAACCGCTCCTGGGTCTCGATCGCAACGAATCGTTCACGGGCGGATGCCCTCCGTCGCAACGGGGGCGCTCGTCGTCAACGAGCCGATCGTCTCGCTGAAGGAGGAGGTCCTGCGTCCCCCGAAGAAGGCGCTGGACGAGATCATGGAGTCGTTCCGGTAGTAGGGCCCTTCCCCGGCTTAACAGCCCGTGGCATCTTTCTGAGGGTAGAACAGGCCGACCAGACAGGTCCCGAAGAATGTAGACCGCCTCGGGCTTCACGACTTCGAGGACCACGTTCATCGGTTGACCTCCCCTTTTCGCGACTGCTTCTCATGATGCCCGACCGGAGCTCCTCTGGGACGGCCTCCGTGAGGATCGGGAAGGAAGTCCGGATTTCACTTGAATCCGGCCGCGACCAGGACGAGAATTCCCGCAATCGAATCGGGCTTCATCAAGGGCGCCATGGCCTGGAGGATGGAACGAGAACGTGACGCCGATATCATTTCGAGATCCAGAAGGAAAACGGAGGTAGGAAGGATGGCTACTCGTACGAAGCGGACCCTCGCAACGATGGCTCTGGCAACCGTGGCGGTACTCCTCGTCCCGGCCATGGCACAGGCCCAGGCGGTCATCAACGTGAGCGACACGGTGAACGTGAAGTTCGGCATGCAGATCCAGAGCTGGGCGGACTTCCAGCAGGACACGTTGTCGAACGGATACATGGATAACCTCTATATCCGGCGGGTGCGCCTGCTGATGGCAGGGCAGGTGGCGCCGGACGTGACGTTCTTCTTCGTGACGGACAACCCGAACCTGGGGAAGACGCCGAAGGCGCTGGGGACGGGCCTCATCGTGCAGGACGCGATGATGAGCTGGAAGATCTCGAACGCGTTCCGGCTGGAGGGCGGTTTGCTCATCGTGCCGCTGTCGCATGAGGGGCTGCAGTCGACGGTGGCGTACTTCTCGCTGGACATCAGCCCGACGGCGACGGTGTTCTCGGGGCCGACGCAGGCGAGCGGGCTTCGGGACACGGGGTTCCAGGCGCGCGGGTACCTGCTCGACCGGGGACAGCTGGAGTACCGGGTGATGGCGTCGCAGGGCATCCGGTCGGCGGCGGTGGCCAACGTGGACGGCGGGTCGCGGAACTCGTTCCGGACGACGGTGTTCCTGAACTACAACTTCCTCGAGACCGAGGACGGGTACGTGCTGAAAGGGACGAACCTGGGGACGAGGAAGGTGCTGTCGCTGAGCGGCGGTTGGGACAGCCAGAAGAGCTACAACGCGTACGACGGGAACCTCTTCTGGACGCTTCCGGTCGCCAAGGGGGATGAATTCGGCGGGAACGCGCAATGGACGCACTACGACGGCCAGGCGTGGATCCCGACGATCCCGCAGCAGAACGACTACGTCGTGCAGGTGGCGTACCTCTTGGGCGGGGCGAAGACGCAGCCGTTCGCGAAGTACGAGGCGCAGAAGTTCAGCGTCGCATCGCCGGTCTCCAAGGACCTCAAGCGTTGGGGGGCGGGCCTCAACTACTACGTGTCGAAGCAGAACCTGAAGCTGACGGCGCAGTACCTCCGGGTCGTGCCCGACGCCTCTACCATCCCCGCCACCAACGAGTTCACCGTCCAGCTCCAGCTCTTCTACTTCTGAGCTGCTGACCTCACAATACGCGCGGAGAGGCCCTCAGGCTTCTCCGCGCTTTTTCTTTTTCTGGGGCACGTTTGGATGCGATCGCTTCCCTGCCGTCGCGATTCCGTGTCTCGCCGCCCCCCCTTCGCCGCTCGTGGACGCGCTCTCGAAGCTGATCGAGAGGGACCGGATCCTCGACCGTCCGATCGACCGGATCGCGAAGGCGGCCGACGAGGCCGAACGGACGGCACGACGGATACTTCTCGAGCAGCCGGACGTGCGAGATCGGGATGACCCGGTCGACCGGTTCGATCTACAGGAGCTACCTGTTCCTGGTAGAAGAAGCGACTCGAACGTAGGGCGCTTCGCGCCTCAGAACGAGCGCTTCACGAGCGCACCGATCTCCCCCACGATCCCACGGCGGAACACGAGGACGCATGCCATGAAGACGCCGCCCGTGATGACGGTCACCCACGAGCCGTAGCTCGCCATGTAGTTCTCGAGCGCGACGACGAGGATCGCCCCGACGGAAGGTCCGACGGGCGTCCCCATCCCTCCCAGCAGTGTCATCAGGACGACCGCGCCGGAGCGGTGCCAGTGGACGTCCGAGAGCGTCGCCGACTGGATGACGAGGACCTTCATGGAGCCGGCCAGGCCCGAGAGCCCTGCCGAGATGACAAACGCCAGGAGCTTGTACCGGGTGACGTCGTACCCGAGCGAGAGCGCCCTCGGCTCGTTCTCACGGATCGCGCGGAGGACGTGGCCGAACGGCGAGTGGATCGTCCGGTGGATGAGCCAGAACCCGGCAAGGAAGAGGGCGAACACGAAATAGTACATCGGGACGTTGCCCTGGAGGCTCAGAAGCCCCAGGACCTTCCCGCGCGGGACCCCCTGTAGGCCGTCCTCTCCCCCGGTCCACGGCATCTGGAGCACGAGGAAATAGACCAGCTGGGCGAACCCCAACGTGATCATCGCGAAGTAGATCCCCGATCGCCGGATGGCCAGCGCCCCGAAGAGGAGACCGAGAATCGCCGAGATCGCCGTCCCGGCCAGGATTCCGAGCTCCACCGGGAGCCCCCAGGCCTTAATCGCCTGCACCGTGACGTACGCCGCGGCTC
>CALFNC010000243.1 GCA_937902605.1 uncultured Acidobacteriota bacterium
GATCCGCTGGCCGATGTCATCCAGCCCTAGCTTCACGCCCCCGAAGAGGCGCGGCGCGATCCAGGAGTGGCCCGGCGCGTAGTGCCTGTCCCCGGCGATGAGCAGGCCGTCGACCTTCTCCAGCCCGAACGAGTGCCCCTGTGCCCGCCGGTAGAGGCAGTAGAGGCCCCAGGCCGCGAAGATCGGGATCGAGTAGGCCGCGATCACAAGGACGAGGAGGAGCGTCCGGAAGAGCATGCCTCCCGCGAAGAGTCCGGCGATCTTCAGGAATTCGAGGATCTCGTTCATGACGTACCTCCTGGAGCGCCTGTTACTCGGCCTTGTGGCAGGTCTCGCAGCTGTCGAGGCCGGTGGCGCTCT
This sequence comes from uncultured Acidobacteriota bacterium, assembly GCA_937902605.1. Classification (GTDB taxonomy): domain Bacteria; phylum Acidobacteriota; class Thermoanaerobaculia; order UBA5066; family UBA5066; genus CAIMWE01. Next base: position 361 of record CALFNC010000243.1, read on the forward strand.
TGCCGTCGTGGCATTTGCCGCAGAGCTTTCCCTTTTCCATGGCCGCGTGCTTGATGACTTCCTTGCGTGCGGTGGACCTCAAGATCTTGAAGGTCCCTGGGTGGCAGCCCGAGCAGTCGGGGCGCCCCGAGTCGACGTGCGTGGAGTGCCTGAACGTCACGACGCCAGGGCTGTCGCCGCTCCGGGGGAGGACCAGGTCCTTCGGCAGCTTCGGGAGGTCGGCGCCGCAGAGCGCCACAGTTCCGAAGAGGAGGAGCGCGCCGACCGAGATCATCTTCTTCACGGCGTCCTCCTTCACTTGGTCAGGAAGTGGGATTTGACGATCTCGTCCCACTTCTCCGGGTCGAGCTCCTTGGCAATCCCGTTGACCGGCGCGCCGCCGTCCTGAGCGGTCACCATCGCCGGCTGCATCTGGGGCATCAGCCGCTGGGCGGCGGCTTCGAGGAAGCGGCCCGCGGCCTCTCCAGAGAGCAGGTCCTTCAGGTTCTCCGAGAGCCTCTTCGGGACGACCTTCAGGACCCACCCGGAGCCGTACGGGTCGGCGTGGAAGCCGGCGCTGTCCGCAGCCTCGTTGACGCGGGCGATGACGCCGTCGAGCGGGGAGAGGAGGTCGAACCGCCTGCCGTCGGCCACGATGCTGAACGCGGGCTCCCCCTTCCGAACGGCCGCGCCGACCTCGGGCGTCAGGATCGCGGAGACGGGGCCGACCAGCCGGTGGCCGAAGTCATCAAGTCCTACGACGACGGAGCCGGCGTCCTCGGCCTTGGCCCAGGCGTGGCCGGGGTGGAGGAAGAACCCCTCGGGGACGTGGAACCAGTCGAAGAGGCTCCTGACGGCGCCTTCGACCCGGGCCTCGGCGGCCGAGACCGGCGAGGAGACGAACCGCCAGAGCGGGATGAAGAGGAGGAGGTAGGCGACGCCGAGGAGGTACTCGGTGGCTTTCTGAGCGTGGAGGGTGAGGAAGTCGTGTTCGTTCATGGCCTGTTCTTTCTTAGTGGAGCCCTTCGTAGCCCGGCTTCTCATACATCACCGGCATCCGGTTGACGATCCATCGGAAGAGGGCCACGCCGATCGTGACGATGGTGATGGAGACGATGACCTCCGCGACGGTCGGGACGTACCGGTCGGGGGCGTCCCAGCGGAAGGCCAGCCAGGAGACGTTGAATCGGTTCAGGATGATCCCGAGGACCGTCATGACCGCAGCGATCCGGGCCAGGAGGACGTTCCGGTAGCGGACCGCCCAGGCGAAGAGGAGGGAGGGGACGAGGATGAACCCGACGATCTCGACAAGGAACCAGGCCCCCATCGGTGTCGCCAGGAGGTTCCAGTGGCCGCCATCAGCGACGCCTTGAAGCCTCAGGAAGAAGATGCTGAAGAGGATCAGCGCCCCGCCTTTTGCAAGCCCCAGCGTCAGCTTGTCGATGTCGACCGGCTTCTTCGGGTCGAGCTGGTCGTGGAAGGCCCGGTGGGAGATAGTGCTCTCGACGATCACCATGCCGATGCCGGCCGAGATCGACGAAACGAAGAAGAAGAAGGGAAGGAAGGGCGAGTACCAGAGCGGGTGGAGCTTCGTCGGGGCGAGGAGGAAGAGCGATCCGAGCGACGACTGGTGGAGCGTCGACAGGCTGATGCCGAGGACGATCGCGCCGATCGAGAGCTTGGCCAGCTTCATCCGGAGCTCCTTCAGCCCGAGCCACTCGAGGACGGCGGGGAGGAACTCGAAGATCAGGACGACCAGGTAGAGGCAGACGCACCAGGCCAGCTCGTACATGACCGAGGTCGTCCCGGCGGACCAGAAGAGCGGGTAAGGCAGGCGCCACGGCCGGCCCAGGTCGACGAAGAGGCCCAGAACGACCAGGAGGTAGCCGAGCATGCCGGTCAGGACGGCCGGACGCATGATCGGCGTGTACTCCTTCAGGCCGAAGATCGCAACGGCGCAGGCCACCGTGTAGCCACCGGCCGCCAGGGCGACTCCGCAGGCGACGTCGAATGCGATCCAGAGGCCCCAGGGGTTCGACTGCGACAAGTTGGTGACAGCGCCCAGGCCGTACATGAACCGGGCCGCGATGATCGGAAACCCCGTTACCAGGATCAGCCCAATGACGATGTCCGTCGGGTTGAGGAAGCTCTTCACGTAGTCGCGGAGGGAGAGCCCCATGAACATCTTGTCCTGGAGCCACTCGGTGCGGGAGGGCATGGCGATGACGCTACTCATGGCTCGGCCCCTCATGGCTTCCCTCGGCCTTCTCGCGGCGCTTGCTGAAGGTGTAGAGCCCCATCAGAAGCGGTGGCCAGAGGGTGAGGACGAAGGGGACTGTGGAAAGGGCGCCTTGTGTCAGCTGCGGGTAGGGTGTCGTCCCGACCTTGTTCGTCAGGCCGAGCTTCTCGAACGGGATGTCGGAGATGTAGAGCCAGCTCGTGCCGCCGGCCTCCTCCTCGCCATAGACGTGGTGGACGTACTTTGTGGGGTTCTGGTAGATCCGGGTCTTGGCGACCTCAACCAGCTCCTCGCGGGTCCCGAAGGTCAGCGCGCCGGAGGGGCAGACCTCGGTGCATGCCGGGGCCTGGCCCGCCTTCTGGCGCTCGGCGCAGAAGGTGCACTTCCGGACCAGCGGGAGGGCCTTGGTGTACTGGTACTTCGGGACCTCGAAGGGGCAGGCCACCATGCAGTAGCGGCAGCCGAGGCACTTGTCCTCGTGGTAGACGACAGGGCCCGCGGCGGTCTTCTCGAGCGCCTTGACGCAGCAGGCGGATGCGCAGGCCGGCTCGATGCAGTGCATGCACTGGGACTTGGCGTACCGGTCCTCGCCCGCCGGGCCGCTCTTCTTGGCGGCGTTGACGACGGTGAAGGTCTCGGGGCCCGTGGTCCGCTTCGACGCGAAGACCGCGTCGTCGCCGGGAGAGTTGGGCTCGGGAAGGTGGTTCGCCTCGCTGCAGGCGGCCTCGCACCCGCTGCAGCCGACGCAAAGGGTTGTGTCGACCAGGACGCCCTTGGCGCCCGAACGAGCGTGGACGGAGGCCTTGGCCGAGCTGGACCGGCCCGCGAGCCCTGCGGCGCCCGCCACCCCGGCGATCTTGAAGAGGGTTCTTCTGTTCAGTTCCATTGTTACTCCTCTTGACACGAAGGCACGAAATGAAGAACGGGCGAGCTCAGCTCGCTCGGAAGAGACCGTGGCTGGAAGAGGTGGCCGATGCGTGGCCGGCCGTGAGCGTCATGAGCCCGAGGATGAAGAAGGCCAGGAGGGCGATGGGAGCGGCAGCGATCATGATGGCGAGACCTCCCTTTCGAAGACCGGCGTCGGGCGAACCGGGGCCGGTTCTTCGGTGATGGTGCTGGAGAGCCGGACCAGGACGTCCTTATAGAGGAGGCAGCTCTTGAAGTCCTGGGCGAGGCAGGGGCTGGCAGAGGCGAGATGGGCCAGGGGGACCATCTTCTTGAAGGAGCAGGCGTCGCAATAGAGCATGACGACTTCCTTCAGGTAGGGGCAAGTCATGGAGGTCCGCATGGCACCTCGTCTATCGCAAGGCCGGGGCCAGTGACCGAACCAGCGAAAAAGCCGTTGAAATACGCACCGGCAGCGGATCGGCGGGAAATGCGGGTGTTGAGAACGTCAACGGTGTGTTGTCGTTCTCAACAACAGTGGTCCCGGAGGGGATCCGCTGGATCGTGCGAAAGACTAAGTGTGGCTAGGTAGCTAGTGAAGCGGTTCCTCCGGAACCGGCGCGCTCGGTCTCCATACGACACCGCAAGGGCCCGGTCATCGAGGTGGAGGATGGCAGTCGCAAGGACATAGGGAGCCTGCTCGAACGGCCGGACTTCGAACCGGGAAACCCGGGCCGGTCTCCCCGCCACGAAGCTGGACATTGTGCTCAAAACGCGACACTGGCCTGATCTGGTGAGTGCCCGGTAGGCCCCCGCGCTCAGCTGTTCGAGCGCGAGACTCGGCGATAGCTCGCGGAGGGCGCCCGAAAGGACGGAGTGGGTCACGGTGTAGACCGCGTCGTCCACGCGGACCGAAAACGTTATGTCCGGATCGGCGCCCGTCCGGTCGGGTGACCCAGGCATCCGTATCGAAAAGGGAAGGACGGAAGGGTTCTCGGTGGGGGCGCCCGGGGGGTCGGTGCGTTCGCCGCCGTCGGCCATGGTAAAGCCGAGTCCGGGCAGGTCGAATGTGTGGGCGTCGGCTGGCCCTCCGGGGATCGCCACGCTCGCCGAGAGGAGTGGCCACTCGTCCACCGGCACGCCGTCCGCGAGCACCCCTGCCCTCGCGCGTAGACCAGGCCGATTGAAGGTCCTCGCCAGGCCGCCGCTGACGAGATAAGCGAGGAAGACGAGGAATCCGAACCCCATGTTCATCAAGGCGATCCAGAGGAAGCTGCCAGACCCGCTGGCCATTACGGCCTTCCTTTCCGTCCCGCCGTCGGGAACACGCTCCGCTTCCAACTCCGCAAGGCCGATGCCGTGACCCGACGAGGGCCTCTGGTTGCTGGAAGCTCTTGTGTCGAAATCGTTTGTGCCGCGGAAAACGACACTGGTCGGCTTGCGGGAGAGTCCTGCGTGCGGGAAAACCCAACGGACCCGCCGGATTTCCCGGCAAGCCTGGCCGAGGTGTACGCTACTCGCGGGCTCCAGATCGGCGTCGTCAATCCGCAGCCAGATCGGAGTCCGCGGGGGCAGACGATGAACCTCTGGCCGAGGACGCTGGCACAGAAGCTGATCGTCTCCCTGACGCTCATCGTCGCGATCCTCGAGGGGATCTCCGGGACGCTCAACGTGAGGATGCAGGAACGGCAGCTCCTCGACACGATGGTCCTGGGCGCCGACCAGCTCTCCCGTGGGATCGCAAGCGCCACGTGGCACGCGATGCTGGCCGACAACCGCGATTCCGCGTACCAGGTGATGCAGACGATTGCCCAGAAGCAGGGGATCCGCCGCATCCAGATCTTCAACAAGGAAGGGCGCGTGATGTTCACAACGACGCCCAGCGCGGTCTCGCAGGTCGACAAGAAGGCCGAAGCCTGCTTCCTCTGTCACGCCTCCCAGCAGCCCTTGATCAAGGTCGACGTTCCCTCCAGGTCGCGGATCTTCCGGGCGCCGGATGGAGGGCGGCGGCTCGCGATGGTGACGCCCATATACAACGAGCCGTCGTGCAGCCAGGCCGACTGTCACGCCCACCCGAAGACCCAGACCGTCCTCGGCGTCCTCGACGTCGCGCTCGACCTCGGGCCGGTCGACCGGGAGGTGACGTCCCTCGAGCTCCGCGCCGTCGGCTCCGGAGTCGTCCACAGCGTCCTGATCGCGCTGTTCATCGTCTTCTTCACCCGGGCCTTTTTCAGCCGCCCGGTGGAGAGGCTAATCAAAGGGACCCGCGAGGTGGCCAAGATGCGCCTCGACCGGCCCGTGACCGAGATCGGGCAGGGGGAGCTAGGAGAGCTGGCCCGATCGTTCAACACCATGCGCGAGCGGCTCAAGCAGGCGCTGGACGAACAGGCCCAGTTCACCCATACACTGGAGACCAAGGTGGCCGAGCGGACCGAGGCTTTGAATTTCGCCCACCAGAAGCTCCTTCAGACCGACCGGCTGGCGTCGCTCGGGCAGCTCTCGGCGAGCGTGGCGCACGAGATCAATAACCCGCTTTCTGGCGTCCTGAACCTCGGGATGCTGGTGCAGCGGATCGTCAAGGACGACGGGATCCCGCCCGGCCGGGTCCCCGAGGTCAAGAAGTATCTCGGTCAAATCGTGAGCGAGACGTCCCGGGCTGGCCGCATCGTCTCGGACCTTCTCACCTTCTCGCGGCGAAGCAAGCCGCAGCGCGTTACGGTGGACGTCAACGGTATCGTCCGCTCGACCCTCTCTCTCGTCGGCCACAAACTGAGATTGATGAACGTGGAGGGGGCGGAGGAGCTCACCCCGAACCTTCCGTTGGTCCACTGTGACGGGTCGCAGGTCCAGCAGGTGGTGATGAACCTCGTGATGAACGGCGCCGAGGCGACGCGGGCCAAAGGCAAGGGGAAGGTGAGGGTGAGGACCGGGATAGGTCCGCGCCCGGGCACGATCGTGCTCGAGGTGGCCGACAACGGCGAGGGAATCGCGAAGGAGAATCTGGCGAAGCTCTTCCAGCCCTTCTTCACGACGAAGGAGGAAGGGAAAGGGGTCGGTCTCGGCCTCGCGGTCGTTTACGGGATCGTCCAGGCGCACGGCGGCGAGATCGAGGTGGACAGCACGCCGGGGGCGGGAGCGACCTTCCGGGTCGTCCTGCCGGTCTCTGCCTCCGAGGAGGGGCGAAACGGCTACGAAGGGGGCGCGGCGGTGGTCGGGACGGCGTGAGCGTTCTCGGCCTGGTCCCGGTCGGCCTCCCCGACGAGGAGGTGGTGGCCGCCCTCGAGCACGGTCTCCCGGAGGCGTTCGGCCTTCCCGTGACCAGGCTCGATCCGCTTCCAGAGCCCTTGGGGGCGCTCGACCCGGGCAGGGGCCAGTGGGCTTCGGCGGAGTTCCTGCGCCTGTTGCTCCGGTCCGTCCCGCCCGGATCGAAACGGGTCCTGGGGCTGACGCGGAGGGACCTCTTCGTCCCGGTTCTCAGCTTCGTCTACGGGCAGGCCCAGCTGAACGGCCCTGTCGCCGTCGTTTCCCTCGCCCGCCTCGACCAGGCGTTCCACGGCCTCCCGCCCGACCACTCCGTTACCGCGACCCGTGCGTTGAAAGAGGCGGTCCACGAGCTGGGCCACACCTTTGGCCTCGTCCACTGCACTGACCTCATATGCCCGATGTCCCTCTCGATCGACATCCGACAACTTGATGCGAAGACGGCACGCTTCTGCGCGACCTGCGCGATCCTCCTGAAGGAGAGTCCCGACATGCGAAACGAACCGAGAACCCCGGTCCCAGCCGCGGGGGTGCGGCCATGAACGCCCGCTGGCAGATCCTCGTCGTTGACGACGAGGAGGTGATGAGCGAGTCGCTCGCCGCCTGGCTTCGCGAGGACGGCTACACCGTCGACACCGCCGCCTCGGGGCGGGAGGCGATCGAGAAGGCCAAGGCGAAGGAGTACGCGATCTATTTCCTCGACCTGAAGATGCCCGGCGGGATCGACGGGATCGAGACGCTGATGGAGATCCGCCGGATGCAGCCGGAGGCCTCGATCATCATGATCACCGCCTACGCAACCGTGGACACTGCGATCACCGCGATGAAGGAAGGGGCACAGGAGTACATCGTCAAGCCCTGTAACCCGCAGGAGATCTCACTCCTGGCCGCCCGGATCATCAAGGTGAAGAATCTCCAGCGCGAGAACGCCATCCTCAGGAAGAAGCTCGAAAAACAGTACAAGTTCCACGACCTCGTCAGCAAGAGCCCGAAGATGCTGGAGATCTTCGAGCTGGTGAAGGACGTCGCAAGCCTCAAGTCGACCGTCCTGATCCAGGGCGGGAGCGGGACCGGAAAGTAGCTCGTCGCCCGGGCGATCCACTTTTCCGGCGACCGGGCCGCACGCCCGTTCGTCGGTGTCTCATGCGCGGCGCTCGCCGAGACAGATCGGAAGAGCACACGTCTGAACTCCAGTCACGCCAATATC
>CALFNC010000244.1 GCA_937902605.1 uncultured Acidobacteriota bacterium
GTCACCATCCCCCCAAGCGATCCGCCCGAGACGAACGCCGCGGAGGCGACGCCGAGCTCGTCGAGGAGGAGCGCGGCGAGACGGGCCTGGTCCCGCGTCGTGACCCTCGGCCGCGGCCCGGGCGCGCCGGGACGGCGGCGGTATGTCGTGCCGTAGCAGGACCCGAGGAGGTTCGGGCTCAAGACGGCGAATCGGTCGGTGTCGATCGCGAGGCCTTGGCCCACGATCCCCTTCCACCACGCGGCGGCGTCAGTGTTGCCGGTGAGCGAGTGGAAGAGGAGGGCGAGGTTTTCCCGGTGGGCATCGAGGGTACCGAGGAGGCGGTAGGCCTGGCGGACCTCCTCCAGGACCTCGCCCGACTCGAGCTCGAAGCGGGGAACGGAGAGGAACTGGAGGCCCTCCTCGCTCATGGCGCGACAGCCTTCGCCAGGGCCTGGTCGAGGTCGTCGCGCAGGTCCTCGAAGTCCTCGATGCCGACGGAGAGGCGCAGGAGGTCGGGGTTGACGCCGGCCTCGAGGCGGTCGTTCTCGGCTAGCTGCTCGTGCGTCGTGCTCCAGGGGTGGATGATCAGGCTCTTGGCGTCGCCGACGTTGGCGACGAGCGAGAAGAGCTTCGAGGCCGAGATGACCTTCTTTGCCGCGGCCTCGCCCCCCTTCACGCCGAACGTCAGGATCCCGCCGAAGCCGCCGTCGAGGTACTTCTTCGCCATCTCGTGGGTCGGGTGCGAGGCGAGACCCGGGTAGCGGACCCAGGTGACCGCCGGGTGCTTCTCGAGGAAGCGGCCGACGGCGAGGGCGTTCGAGCAGTGGCGCTCGATCCTCAGGTGGAGGGTCTCGAGCCCCTGGAGGAAGAGGAACGAGTTGAACGGGGAGAGCGCCGCGCCGATGTCGCGGAGGAGTACGACGCGGAGGCGGATCGCGAAAGCGGCCGGGCCGAACGTCTCGGCGAACTTCAGGCCGTGGTAGGCCGGTTCCGGGTCGACGTAGAAGGGCTTGAAGCGCGGAGAGGCCTTCCAGTCGAACGTGCCGCCGTCCACGACGACGCCGCCGATGGAGGTGCCGTGCCCGCCGATCCACTTCGTGGCCGAGTGAACGACGATGTCGGCGCCGTGCTCGATCGGACGGCACAGGAGCGGCGTGCCGAACGTGTTGTCGACGACGAGCGGGACGCCCGCCGCGTGGGCGATGTCGGCCAGGGCGCGGAAGTCGGGGACGTCGAGCTTCGGGTTGCCGATCGTCTCCACGTAGACCGCACGCGTCGTCTCGTCGATCGCGGCAGCAACCGCCTTCGGGTTCGTGGCATCGACGAACTTCGTCTTGATCCCGAGCCGGGAGAGGGTGTGCTCGAAGAGGGTGTATGTGCCGCCGTAGAGCGAGGAGGCCGAGACGATCGACTCGCCGGAGCGCGCGAGGTTCAGGATGGTCAGCGCCTCAGCGGCCTGGCCGCTCGCGGTCGCGACGGCGGCGACGCCGCCCTCCAGCTCGGCGATCCGGCGCTCGAAGACGTCGGTCGTCGGGTTCATCAGCCGCGTGTAGATGTTGCCGAACTCGCGGAGGCCGAAGAGGTTCGCGGCGTGCTCGGGACTATTGAAGACGTACGACGTCGTCGCGTAGATCGGGACTGCGCGGGCCGTCGTCGTCGGGTCGGCCGTCTCCTGCGCGGCGTGGACGGCGCGGGTTCCGAGGCCGAGCTTCCGGGGGGTGGTCGTTTCGGTGGTGGTAGCCATGGGGAGGTCTCCTTCCGTCGTTTCGTGATGTAGGAAAAAAGAACCGGCCCTCCGCTGCGGGAGGGCCGGTGTGAAGGCCGGATCGTTCCGGCTCGCTTCAGGTCTGGCGGCGTTCTAGGCGGCCAGGCCTCCGTCCTCCCGCACGCGGGGGGGCATGCACATCCACATCGACATGAGCATGATGGACATGCAAATCGACGTGACGGCGGTCCTGTTCCAGGCGGCAGGGAGGAAGAGCGATCGGAGCATTGCGGCAGACGGTAGAGATGCCGTCCGCGGATGTCAAGCGATTTCTCTTTGCGTGTCCGCGTGCCTGCGGAGAAACTCCTCGAACGCGGCAACTGGTAAGGCCGGGCTGAAGAAGTGGCCCTGCGCGAGGTCGCACCCGTAGGTCTGGAAGAAGTCGACGTGCTGCCGTGTCTCCACCCCTTCGGCGGTGACCTCGAACCCCAGCGTCTTCGACAGCGAGAGGATGGCCCTAACGATCGCGGCGTCGTTCGGGTTCACAGAGATGTTCTTGACGAAGCTCTGAGCCACCTTGAGGTTGTCGAAGGGGAGCCTCTTGAGGTAGCCGAGGGAGGTGTAGCCAGTCCCAAAATCGTCCAGCGACAGCCGGATCCCAAGGCGCCGCAGGGTCCGGAGGAGGTCGATGGCGGCGTCGTTGTCCGGGAGGAGGAGACTCTCGGTCAGCTCGAGCTCGAGGAACCGGGGCGGGAGGCCCGACTCGGCCAGCACCTACTGGATGGTGGACGCAAGGTCCTGGTGCCAGAACTGGCGTGCCGAGATGTTGACGGCGATGCGCATCTCCGGGAACCCGATCGCGTGCCAGTGGTTGGCCGCCAGGCACGCCTTCCGCAGGACCGACTCGCCGATCGAGACGATGAGGCCCGTCTCCTCGGCGACGGGGATGAACTCGTCTGGAGTCACCTCCCCCAGCTCGGCGTCGGTCCACCGGAGGAGCGCCTCGGCCCCGACGACCCTGCCGTCCCGGAGACGGACGATCGGCTGGAAGTGGAGGTCGAGGCCGTCGCGGGACAGCGTGTCGCGCAGGCGCGTCTCGAGGAGCAGCTGGCGGTAGGCCTTTTCGTTGAGGCTCTCGGTGAAGAACTGGTAGTTCCCGCGCCCCCGCTCCTTGGCGAGGTACATCGCCGAATCGGCGTTCCGGATCAGCTTCTCGACGGTGATGCCGTCGGCGGGGAAGATGGCGATCCCGATGCTGGCACCGGCGTAGAGCTGGTGCGGGCCTACCGAGAACGGGCGCTCGAACCCCTGGATGATCTTCCGCGCGACGGCGACGCCGCTCGGGTTCTCGCGCGACTCCTCGATCAGGATCGTGAACTCGTCGCCGCCCAGCCGCGCGACGGTGTCCTCGACGCGCACGCTCGCCTTCAGCCGTTCGGCGACCTGCCTCAGGAGCGCGTCGCCAGTCTCGTGGCCGAGGGTGTCGTTGACGTTCTTGAACCGGTCGAGGTCCAGAAAGAGGAGGGCGACCGTGTTGTGGGAGCGGTGGGAGCGGGCGATCGCCTGGTGGAAGCGGTCCAGGAAGAGGAGGCGGTTCGGGAGGCCGGTCAGCGGGTCGTGGTGAGCGATGTGCTCGAGCTGCCGTTCATGGTCGAGCAGACGCTCGTAGACCGTCTTCAGCTCGGTGATGTCGTGGGCGGAGGCGATGACCCCGGTCACCGCGCCCCGCTGCCAGAGAGGCGCGGCCGAGATCTCGTACGTCTCGGGCACATTGTCGGAGCCGAGCCGGCGGCGCTCGAAATGGACCGGCTGCCGGCGGTCGACCACCTCGCGCACGGGACACCGCTCTCCGTCGGCCGCGCACGGGGCGCCGGGGAGATGCAGAAGCGGCCGCGGGGGCGGGTCGTTCGAGCCGTTCGGCGAAGGGCGCTCGAGGGCCTCGGCGCTCTGATTCCGCATCCGGACCGAGTGGTCGGGCTCCAGAACGAAGACCGGGTCCGGAAACCCGTCGATCACCGACTGCAGAAACGCCCGCTCGGTCTCGAGCGCCGTCTCGGCCCGCCGCCTCCGGAGGACGTTCACAGCGAGGCCGAAGACCAGGAGGACGAGCGCCGTCATCACGCCGGCGGTGCTCCAGACCAGCGTCCTGTATCGGAAGAAGAACGACTGCGGCTCGTTGATGACGATGCTGCCGGCCGGAAGGGACGACGGCGCGATCCTGAAGCGGGCCAGGCTCTCCCAGTCGAACATGAGCCGCGTGTGCGGTTTGGTCACCACGAAAATCGTCGACGCGGGGACGCCGCTGAGGACGAGGAGGGCGATGCTCCCGGCCAGCTTCCCAAGTTCGGTGCCGCCCAGGAGGCTCCCCCCGACCACGCCCCGGCCGAGGCTCTCCTCGTGGACCACGAAGACCGGGACGGTGCTGCTGCGGCTGAGGAGATCGGCGAACCTCGAGTGGTCGTAGATCTGCCCATCCTGGTCGCGGCTATACGACAGGGCGAGGACGATCCAGTCGTCCGGGAGCCGGGACACGCGCTGGAGGAGGTCCTCCATCGTGATCTTCGGGAGGGTCTCGAACCGGACCCGGTTTGCGAAGCGGGGAGCGACGCCGTCGAAGTCGTGCCTAGTCCCGAGGCCCGAGACGGTGAAGTCGTGGACCACGAGGACGTTCCTGGTGCGGGGGCAGAGGGTGAGCGCGCTTTCGAGCGTGCCGTTGATGTCGAGGTTCTCGGCGACGCCGGTGATCCGGTCGTGCCCGGCGATCATGAGCGGCTCGTAGCCGTTGATGCCGCAGAAGACGATGGAGACCTCCGGCGCGAGGTCCTTCCGGTTCTCCAGGGCGAATTCGAGAGCCGGATTGTCGCAGGCGACCAGGAGCTTGATGTGCGCGTTCCGGTATTTCTGGCGGTAGACCTCTTTGAGGAACGCGAAGTGCTCCTTCTTCGGGAAGTTCTTGGTATCCATGAACTCGACGAACGGGAGCCAGTACTTGTCCTGCCGATGGAAGACGTCGAGGATCCCCGTGACCTCGTCGTCGGACCAGGTGTAGCCGGAGTGATACGAGTTGAGGATCAGGACGGCGGGGCGTTCGGGAATCGCCACGGTCCTCGGAACCTCAGCTCTCGCATAGGCGGGGAGGGGAGCGCCAAAGACCAGCGAAACGAGCATCGCCGGGAGCCAACGGCATCCTGACCCCAACGTTCTCTCGACGGGCCGGACCGTCACCACGCCCATCTGACTCCTTCCGCTGTGCGTTGAATTATCTCAGAGAGTCCGCGGGGAGACCCGGACCGCCTCTCCCACCAGAGGCCACCCTCCGGACGGAGCACTAGAGGCCGAAGAGTCTCTCGGCCCGCTCGGCTACGACCCTTCCGAT
>CALFNC010000245.1 GCA_937902605.1 uncultured Acidobacteriota bacterium
CCTGGCCTTTCTCGTCCTGGCGCTCTACCGCGTCGGGGTCTTCCTCCTAGGCGCGACCGCCGGGGTCCTCGCAGCGCTCGCTCTGCCACAGTTCCTTCCAGCCGATCCCGGCACCCGGGCCCTCGCTCTAATCGCCGCCGGAATCGTCGGCGGGCTACTCTCGCGCCTCGTCGAGCGCCTGGCCCTCACTCTTGTGACCGCTGTCGTCGGCGGACTGATGATCAGCTCGGCCGTCTTCCGGCCGGCCGGGGATGCGATCCCTTTGGGCAGCCACGTTCCCGAGGTGGGCGGCATCCCCGCGGATCGGCTCTTCCTCGGTACATGGGCGGTGCTCGCCGTTCTCGGTCTCGTCGTGCAGCTCGGGCTAACCCGTCGTCGCGGACAGGCGAACGCTGGGAAGTGACATCACCAATCCCCTTTCCCGGCTCTGCCCGGGATTCGGCCGAGGTCCGGAAAGCGCGCCGTATACGTGTCATAATACATAATATGCGCGTCACCCTGTCCCTCCCCGATCCGCTCGCCGAGAGGTTCCTCGCCCTCGTGCCGAACCGCAAGCGCTCGTCCACCGTGGCGCGGCTTCTCGAGAAGGAGCTGGCCCGGCGCGAGCACGAGCTGGAGCAGGCCTGCCGGGCGGCCAATGCCGACCCGGTTCTCGCCGAGGACGTCGCCAAGTGGCAGTCCTTCGACGACCCTGCGACGACCAAGGGGAAGCGGAGGTCTCGGTGACTGGCGCCGACCTTCCCGTGCCGGTACGGGGGGACGTCTGGTGGGTGAGCCTCGACCCGACGCAGGGCTCCGAGATCCGGAAGACTCGCCCATGCCTCGTCCTCACGGCGAATGCCCTGAATCGGCACCGGGAGACCGTCGTCGTCGTCCCCTACTCCGCCGGCGCCAAGGCGCACCCCCCGATCACGGTGCCCGTCACCTGTCAGGGGAAGAGCGCCGTCGCCGTTGTCGACCAGGTTCGCGCCATCGCGAAGCACCGCCTCCGCTCGCGTCTCGAGCCGGCTAGCCCGAACGACGTGGCCGCGGTGTCCGAGGCTCTGTTGCGAATCCTGGAACTGTAGGTGGATCCGGAAGTCTTCGGTGTCAGGCGCCTTCGCCCGAATCTCGAGACGCGAGGGCTGCCCGCTATTCCGCTACCGGATGCCGCCCTGTTCGGGAACGACCTTGACGGCGGTCACGAAATACCCGGTCTCCCCGAAGCAGCTCGTCGGGACGCCGAGGTGCTGCTCGTAGGTAAGGGCGACCTTCGCTCCGATCGAATCGTTTATCTGCCGGGCAATCGCGTCGTTGCGAACGGTGAAGGGGAACTTCTCCGCGACGGTGCCGGGCATCGAAACGAGCGCCATCTCACCCTCCCAGGTCTTGCAGATCCACCCCTTCTTCGAGAGCTTCTGGACATAGCCCGCCCGCTCCCCGGAGGCGAAGCTCCAGCTGAGCACAAACCAGGTGTACGCGGCAAGCCCGAGGAGCGGGAGTGCCACGATGACTCCCAGCCACTTCACCAAACTTTTCTTTCCGGCGCCTTCCATGCCGCTCCTCTCGTCCGACGACTTCTTTCTCATCGACGAACGCTTCGAGGATACCGAAGGAAACCCCGTGGGCGGCAACATTCGGAGAGTGCTCGTTCCAGAGACTCAACCCAGGCCAGATCGGGTCAGTGACCATGGGCGGCGTGTATCAGATGCTCTAACGTTATCCCCTGGATCACGGCAGCAAATGACTGATGGACCATGGTCATCGACCATGGTGTAATAGCGGCCATGGAAACTGTTCCCGTCTCCCAGTTCAAGGCGCGCTGTCTCGCCATCCTCGCGAAGGTCCAGAAGACCGGTCACCCGATCCTCGTGACGAGGTTTGGAAAGCCGCTGGCGGAAGTCATCCCTCCTCCTTCCCCGGCCCGCCCTGACCGCTGGCTCGGCTCACTCGAAGGCTCCGTTCAGATCATCGGGGACATCGTCTCTTCGGCCACCACGGAAGACGACTGGGAAGCCCTTCGGAAATGAAGCTTCTCCTCGACACACACATCTGGATCTGGGGCGTGGCCAGTCCGGATCGTCTGACGAGGAGAGTGAAGACCGCCCTCGGCTCCGCCAGTAACGAACTGTGGCTGTCGCCTATCAGCGTGTGGGAATTCCTCGTCCTGGTCGAGAAAGGGAACCTGAAGCTGGACCGCCCGGCGGTCTCGTGGGTGGAGGCGGCCCTCGCCGCGCCCGGCATGCTCCGGGACGCGCCCATGACTCGCGAGGTCGCCATCGAAAGCCGGCGCGTCCCTCTCCCTTACCAGGACCCAGCCGACCGCTTCATCGCCGCGACCGCCCTTGTACAAGGCCTCACGCTCGTCACGGCGGACGAAAGGCTCCTCGCGGTCAAGAGCCTTCCGACACTCGCCAACCGCTGACGGCGGCACCCCCCGAAGGCAAAGGAGCGTCACGACACCCCGTCCGCGGCATCATCGAGGACTCCGGTGAGGTCCGGAAACGCCCTCGCCAACCTCCGATCGGACGT
>CALFNC010000246.1 GCA_937902605.1 uncultured Acidobacteriota bacterium
ATCAGAAGATCGTCGAGAAGCTCCCACACCTGAGCGCGGGGGAGCGGATGACGCTGGCTCGGCTGGCCGACCGAGGCCTCCTACACCCCCTTCTGGCCGACCCGGACCGCCGGGTCTTCGCGGCTCTGTTACGGAACCCGCGGCTGATCGTGGAGGACCTCGTGGCCTTCGCCAGCACCGGAAACCCGCTGCCCGAGCACCTCGCTCTCCTGGCGGCCGACACCGTCTGGAGCGAGCGACCGCCTCTTCGGAGAGCTCTGCTCCGCTCGTCCCGGACGCCGAGGTTCGCCGTCGTGGCGCTCCTCCCGCGCACCAGTCGGGAGGAGCTCCGCGACCTGACCGATGACCCATCGATCGACCGGTTCGTCTCCGCCTGTGCCTCGCGACTGCTGGAAGATAACTCGGGTCATTGACAGGTCACGGCGCCGAGTCTAAAGTACTATAATTAGGAGATTTGGAGCTGTCCGCTGAAACCCCCCGGGAGTTCGGGGAGGAACTTCGCCGGGAACGTGAGCTCAGAGACGTCAGCCGAGAAAATCTGGCGGCGGCGATTCGTATCTCCGTCCGCCAGCTGGACGCCCTCGAGAGCGGCCGGTTCGAGATCCTTCCGGCGAAGGTTTTCTCTCGTGGGTTCGTCCGGGCCATGGCAATCCACCTCGGCCTGGACGCCGAGCGTTATGCGGCGGCCTTCGCCTCTGTGTGGGACGCCTGGGCCGAAGAAGAACGCGGCCGGACCTCTTCCGAAGTCGCCCAGAGCGGCCAGCACGTCCGCCTCTCAAAGCCGCGGCGGGCCGTCTCGATGTCGACGTTCCTCGTCGGAGGCGGGATCGCCCTGGCCATCGCCCTCGTGACGTTCGGCGCGGTGTTCCTAAAGAGCCGCGCAGAACGCCCCTTGGCCCGCCAGTTGGTGCGGTCCCGCGTCGAGCGCCCGACGGTTCCCGGAGCCGGCCCGGCTTCCCTGGCGCTTCCGCCTTCGATCGCCTCTTCTACCGTCGCTCTCCCATCATCTTCCGCGCCGCTGAGTCCCGCGGTCCTGGTCCCGGTGGCAGTCCCGGTGGCAGCCCCGGTGACAGTGGCGCAACCGCCGGCAGAACGTCCACCGGCCGCCCCCCCGGCGCCGAGGGAAGGACTGGTTCTGAAGATGATGTTCCGTGACGACTGCTGGACCGAGGTGGTTGCGGACGGACGGCCCGTGGCGGCGGAGCTCTTCCGCAAAGGCGCCGTGAAGGAGTTCCCCGGGAGCCGGAGGTTCGTGGTGACGCTCGGCAACGCTGGCGCCGTGAGCCTCTCGCTGAACGGCGCTCCGGTGCCGCTCGACGGCTCCTCGGGCAAGGTCGTGAAGAACCTGGTCCTGGACCAGTCGACGGCCCGGTCCCGACCGTCCCCGGGCTGACGCACGGATGCTGCCCGACGCATCCCCGGTCGACCTCCTGACCTCGATCGAGAGCCGGACGGCAGACCGGAAGATCCTCGAGTTCGCGGCGCGCGGCTTCGTTCCGCTGGCCCCTTCGGATCTCGCACGCGCGGTCGCGTCGATTCTCGCGTTCGGCGACGCCGGGCTGAAGACGATCGGCGAGGAGACGTTCCGGACATTCTCGGCTGGCGTGCTCGCCGAGGCGGTGATCAGCGAAGGCGTCCGCGGGGAGCAGCTCGACGTCATCTCCCGGCGAACCAACGATCCGCAGGTTCTCGAGCCGCTCATCCGCGCCCGAGTGGTGACGGAAGAGACGCTCGCGTGGCTGGCAGAGCGCGTCCCGCCGAACCTCCAGGACGTCCTGATCACGAACCAGGCGCGCCTTCTGGCGGCGCCGGTGATCATCGAGCGCCTGTTCGAGAATCCCGAGCTCTCCAGCGACATCCGCCGCCGGGCGGACGAGTTCCTCGAGGAATTCTTCCTGAAGAAGATCCGGTTGGAGCAGGAGCAGGAAGCGGCGGAGGTCACCGACCACCCGGAGGAGGTCCTGCCGGAGGCGCAGGAAGCGGTCGAGCCGTCGTCCACGCCCCGCGACCGGGAGGCGGGAGCGGTCCTCTCGGAGGACGAGAAGAAGAGCCTCTTCGCCCGTGTGGCGCTCCTGACCGTCGTCCAGCGGATCCGGCTCGCCTGGATGGGAACCAAGGAGGAGCGACTTTTCCTGATCCACGACACGAACCGCCTCGTCTCGGCGGCCGTGCTGAAGTCGCCGAAGACGAACGAGGCGGACGCCGAGATGATCGCGAACATGAAGAGCGTCTCAGAGGACGTCCTGCGCTCCATCGGGAACCGCCGCGAGTGGATGAAGAAGTACTCGGTCATCCTCGCGCTGACGAAGAACTCCCGCGCTCCGGTCGCCACGACCTTGCCCCTCATCCCGAGGCTCACACCCAAGGACCAGAAGACCCTCTCGACCGACCGGAACATCCCCGAGGTGGTCCGGGTGACGGCCCGGCGAGCTGTGGTACGAAGGGACGAATAACCGCCCGGGACCGCCGTCTGTTGAAATCCGTCTTTGTGGCGTGTGAGAATTGGACGGCGAGATAGAGGAGCCAGTGAACAACTACTACGATCTGCTCGGGGTCTCCCGCGACGCCACGGAGGCGGCGATCCGGGAGCGGTTCCGTGTGATCGCCCGTGACCTCCACCCCGACAGGTTCCCAGACCCCGAGAGGAAGAAGGCGGCCGAGGAGAAGTTTCAGCTCGTCACGGAGGCGGTCAACGTCCTGGCCAACCCCGCCCGCCGAAGGGCCCACGACTTCGACCTCGACAAGGGAAAGGGCATGAACGGTCCCGACCCACAGGCGATCGCGCGGGTCTACCTCGCCAAGGGGGTCAAAGCCTACAAGGAGGGCGACTTCGTCCAGGCGGTGCAGAACTTCGACCTCTCCGTCCAGCATTGGAACAAGGACGCCAAGGCCCTCCACTACCTCGCCCTCGCGTGCCTGAAGGTCCCGGGGCAGGCCCGAAAGGGGGTCGACGCGATCGAGATAGCCCTTAGGATCGAGCCCCTCAATGGCCTGTTCCACCGGGAGGCGGGGAAGCTCTATCTGCAGGCCGGGCTCAAGGCGAAGGCCGAACGCCACCTGGAAGAGGCGCTGAAGTGGAACCCCCAGGACTCCGAGGTCACCCGTCATCTGGCTGGGCTGAAGCCCGAGCTGGAGCAGAAGAATCTCCTGGGCACTTTTTTCGGGCGCAAGGGATAATCCGAGCGTGGCACTTTCGGCATTCGGGATCACCGACGTTGGCCGGAAGCGGCGGCACAACGAAGACGCGTACCTGTTGGACGTGGAGCGCGGCTTATTCGTCGTGGCCGACGGCATGGGAGGCCACGCCGCCGGCGAGGTGGCGTCCCGGATCACCGTGGAGTCGATCCAGGAGTACCTCGCTTTTCGCGATGACGAGGGAGAGAGCACCTGGCCCTTCGGCTTCAACAACCGGTACTCAATGGAGGGAAATCTCCTCTCGACCGCCATCAAGAAGGCGAACGAACGGGTCATCCGCGCGGTCCAGAACCGGCCTGAGCTGAAGGGAATGGGGACGACGGTCGTCGCGGCCCTGTTCGACGCGGAGCGGGCCACGCTGGTCCATGTCGGCGACAGCCGCTGCTACCTGTTCCGCCGCGGCGAGCTCCGGCGGCTGACGGATGACCACTCCTGGGTCCAGGAGCAGGTGAACGCCGGAATCCTGACACCCGAAGAGGCGACCTGCCATCCGCTCAAGAACGTCGTGACGCGGGCCCTCGGCGGGTCTCCCAACGTCCTGCCCGACCTGCTGGAGGTCTCTTTCGAGGCGGGGGACTCGTTCCTCCTCTGCTCGGACGGACTGACCGGGATGATGGCGGACGATGAGATCAGCGCCATCCTGGCCTCGGACGGGTTGGCCGAGTCGCGCGTGAGGGCCCTCGTGGATCTCGCAAACGACCGAGGAGGAGTCGACAACATCACGGTCCTCCTCGTGGACATCCTCCCGCGCGGGGCGAGCGAGGCGGCGATCGACACGACACCGACCCGCTCCGCCCCGATCGTGCCCGACGAACCGTCCGCCTGAGGCTGAAGTGAATCAGGGGAACCCGGCGTGGCCGGTTTTCCCCTGCGGCCCTTCGGGCCTACCCCTCCACGCCGGTGCGGACGGGAAGCTGAACAGAGCGGTTCAGCCGTCCGAGAAGAAGGCACGGGTCGCTCCGCCCACGTCGGTGGTGGCCAGCTCGTCGGGCGAGTCGCCGAACCACTCCTCTGGGAGGAACCTCCGGTACGGGTTCTGCAGGAAGCGGCGGCAGGCGAGGACGATTACGCCCCGGTCCGTCTCTGAGCGGATCACGCGGCCCGCGCTCTGGATGACCCGGGTCATACCGGGGATCACGTAGGCGTACTCGAACCCTTTCTCGAAGCGCTCCTCGAAGTAGAGGCGCATCCGCTCCTGCTCGAAACGGACCTGCGGGAGCGCCGGCGACACGACCACGACGGCGCTCAGCATCTCGCCTGGGTAGTCGACCCCCTCGGCGAAGGCGCCGCCCGAGACGGCGAAGAGGAGAACCGGGGCCCCGCCGTCCTTGAGGATCGCGAGCGCTCCCTGCCGTTCCTGCTCGGTCGACCGGTCGGACGGACGGACGACGCGCCTTCCCGGCAGGGGAGGGAGGAGACGCCTCACGTCGTCCAGGAACCGGTACGACGGGAAGAGGACGAGGACGTTTCCGGGGCAGGCCCGGGCCACGTCCGCCACGAGCGCCGCGAGCAGGGGCGCCGCCGCGCCGCGGCTGGACCACTTCGTGTCGATCCTGGGCTCGATCAGGACGAGACGGTTCTCTCGGGGGAACGGCGACGGCAGTTTCAGGAACTGTGTCCGGTCCAGGTCGAACCCGAGGAGGTCCCGGTAGAACTCGGGCGGGGAGAGGGTGGCCGACATCCCGACCACGGCCGAGGCGTTCGAGAGGGTCTCTGCCAGCAGGCGCGAGGGGTCCTTGCAGAGAAAGGCGAGCCGTCCTCCGGCCGCGCCGCGGGCCGCGATCAGGTCGAAGGCCGGGTCCAGCCGTCCGCCCGGAGCCGCGAGCCCGGCGACGTCGTGGAACCGGGCGAATGAGAAGTAGAGCTCGAGGACCGGGTCGTCCGGGACCCGCTCGCCGCCCGCTCGCAGCTCCGCGAGGTGACGGACGAGAAGGGAGTCGAGGCCCAGGCGCACCTCATCGAGGTCCTCGGTCTCGATGGGGACGAGCGCCGACTCGCTCCCCTCGGGGATCGCCCCCGCGCTCGCGCGGACGAGGGCGCGGACGGTAGCCGCAGCCTCGATCGCCTCCGCTGCCGTGGCCGCGGAGGAGGGGCCGATCCGGTCGATCAGCTTGGTCAGCGCCTTCTCGTCCAGCGCCGGCGAGTAGTAGCCGCGCGCACGGTCCACCAGGTTGTGGATCTCGTCGACGAGGAGGATGGTGTCGGCCAACCGTTCGGGGTCGCGGATTCCGGAGACGGCCACGACCGGGTCGAATGCATAGTTGTAGTCGCCGAGGACGATGTCGGCCTTGGCCGCCAGCTCGAGCGACACCTCGAACGGACAGACCACCTCGCTGCGGGCGGCCTCGAAGATCCGGTCGGGCGACAGGTGCCGGTCCGACTCCAGGAGGTGGCCGATCAAGCCCGATGCCTCCAGCTTCGCCCCGTAGTCGGCGGCGTACGGACAGTGGTCCTCGTGGCAGAGGACGACGTCGTTCGCGCACATCCGTTCCTTCGCCCGGAGGCGGACCGAGCGGAATGAGTCGCCCTCGATCGCCTCCAGCGTCCGGCTGAAGATCTCCTGCTGGGTCGTCTTCGCCGTCAGGAGGAAGAGGCGTTTGCCATGCGCGAGGGAGGCCTTGAGGAGCGGGTAGAGCGCTGCGGCGGTCTTCCCGATCCCGGTGGGGGCCTCCACGAGGAGGTGTTCGCCGCGGACGGCGGCACGCTCGACGGCGTCGGCCATCGCATGCTGCCCGGGGCGCCAGCTGCGGAAGGGGAACTGGAGGTGCCTCGCCTCCGCGGCCTTGGCCTCGGCGAGGGCTTGCGCCCCGATCGCCTCGTCGACCAGCACCCGGACCCGCTGCGCCAGGTCCTCCAGGACTTTCTCCCTTTCGAAAAGGACGTCGTGGAGCCGCGTGTCGCCGCTCTCGATGTCGGCCAGGACGAGGCGCCCCCGGGCCAGCCGACCCTCCGTCTCCGAGATCGCGAAGAGGTACCAGCGGAGCTGTATCTGGAAGCGGGCCATCCGGGGCGAACCGGCGAGGCGGGGGAGCTCCTGGGCGAAGTGGAGAGACTTGACCTCGTCGACGACGACCGCGCCGTCCTCGTCCGTGAAGCGGCCGTCGATCCGTCCTTCGAGCGTCACGGAGAAGTCGTCGACCGGGAACGTCACCCGGATCCCCCGCTCCACCTCGTAGCCCGGGGTCGTCGCGAGGGCGTCGGACAGCACCCTCCGGTGCACGGCCTGCCCGATCCACTGGCGCTCGCGTGCCTCGCCCCGGTCGAACCCGATCCGCCGGGCGGCGCTCTCGAGGAGGGCGCCCGGCGAGACCATCACCGTCCGCTTTCCGAGGTCGATCCGCGCCCCCACGGCCGGATTGTAGGCGCCCGTCGGGGCGCGGAAGGACCCCGCGGACGGCCGGGAGGGTTTCCGAGAGACGACCGCCGGGGGGGACGTTCCCCCTTGGCATCCGCCGTGCAACGGAACAGGCGAAGCCGGGTCCACTTCCGGGTTCCGGGCGACATCTCGTGGACAGACAGATTCCAGGACAAGAGGCCCAGCGGGCAAGGCGACGGAGGAGTCGATGAAGATGAAAAGGTTCCGAAAGAAAGGATCGAACGAGGGACGGCAGCGAGGAGGAAGAGCGCTCCTCCTCGCGCTCTCCGCTTTCGTCCTCTCGCTTGCCAGCCAGGTCGGGCGGGCCGTTCCTTGCACGGCCTCGAGTTTCGGACCGCTCCGGCCGATCGCCACAGGCTTACAGGGTGTGCGAGCGGTTCTCCACGGAGACTTCGACGAGAACGGGAAGGAGGACCTGGTTCTCTGGACACAGGCCGGGATTCACTTCCTTCTGCCAGGGGCTGGAGGGGGAGTCTTCCTCGCCCCTCGCGAGATCCCGGTTCGCGACGGCGGAATGATCGTCGCCACCGGGGACTTCAACGGGGACGGACATCTCGACCTGGAGGTCTGGCGGAAAGTCTCCGCCGACGGATCTGACGCGGCGTTCTCCATTCTCCTGGGGGACGGGCGCGGAGGATTCGTGGAAGGGGAGGATTTCCCGGTGAAAGGGGCGTTTCTCGGCGCCGGTCTGCCCGGCGACTTCGACGGAGACGGGAAGATCGACCTGGTCGCCTCCGGGGTCGACCCGAGTAACGCGAGCCAGCGGCTACTCTTTTTCCTCGAGGGTGACGGACGAGGAGGATTCTCGGTGGGAGCGTGGACTCCGCTCGGTTTCAGGCCCGATTCCCTCCTCGCGGCGGACTTCAACGGAGACGGAAAGCTGGATGTCGTCGTCTCCGAAAGCGGATGGCGCTGCGGGAGCGTCACGGTACTCCTCGGAGACGGCCATGGGAAGTTCCCGACGGTCTTCAGCCGGGAGCTCGGCCCGATGTTCCTGGTCGGCGACCTGAACGGCGACGGACGCCCGGATCTCGTCGTGGGTTGTCCGTGGGCAACGATCGTCGCTCAGGTCAAGCTGAATACAGGGTCGGGCTTCCTTAGCGCGGGGGAGTTCGACGGTCCGGTCCACGGGAACTTTGGAGGCATCCCGGAGTTCATCGCGGACTTCAACGGCGACGGCCGCCAGGACGTCTTGGCCCAGGCCGGAGGAATGACGGTCGTCCTCCTCGGGGACGGGAAAGGGAACCTGGGGCTTCCGGTCGACGCCTCACGGTTGAACGAGATGTCCGTTCTGGACCTGGACGCCGATGGCCTGCCGGACCTGGTGCTGGCCGATAGTTCGGGCCGCCTCTACGTCAGCCTGAACAACTGCCAGAACATCGGGAACGTCGAGACCCGGTTCGTCGTCCCTTATCTCCTCGACGCCCCGGGCGCCGCGAACTCCGATTTCAGGTCGGAGATGACCTTTGTCAACCGAGGGAAGACGACCGCATTTCTCGAGAGCCGATTCAGCACGGTTCTGGCTGGACCGTCGGGGTCTGCCACCACGACGCTCAGCGCGGGGACGGAATGGAGAAACGCGTATTCGCTGCCCGAGGAACTCGGTTTCCGCGACGACTTCGGCTATCCGTGGGGCGGGATGTTCCGGCTGAAGTTCTCGGGCCTCGCATCGGCGGGCGACATCGGGGTGATGGCCCGGATCAGGAGCACGACGAACGGGACCGACTTCGGCGGCGTGGCGTTTCCCGGCGTCCCGCTTTCGGAAACGCTGACCGGCTTGTCCTGGATCGGGTGGCTGCGCGAGACAGCGGGGGACCGGACGAACCTCGCCGTCCTGAATCCCGGCGACGACACTGACGGCGAGACGGTTCTCCGTGTGACGCTGACTTCGACGGACCCGGCACACCCCGGTTCCACGGTGCTTCCCGACTTCACCCTCCTGCCCGGAGGCCTGGTCCAGGTGAACCGGGTCCTCTCGACGAGCGGACTCGGGGCGTCGAGCGGGTACGCGACGGTGGAACGGATTGGCGGGACGGCCCCCTACTGGACGTACGCGGTCGTGAACGACGAGGCGAACGCCGACGGGTCGATGGTCGCGCCCCTCCGGTCAGGTGCACGGGCCGGGCAGAGCCGCCTGGTCCTGCCGGTTCTCGTCGAGTCAGGGCCGTTCACGAGCGAGCTGGTGGTGACGAACGCCTCGGCCGTGACGAAGCATCTGCGTTTCGAGTGGGCGGCCGAAGCGGTCGACACGGCCGACCAGACGGCGCGATTCCAGGCCGACCTCGCCCCTGGCGAGCAGCTCTACGCCCCCTCCTTCGTCCAGTGGCTTCGTGATCGGAATGTCATGGGCGTCGGATCGCCCGGCTCCGGTTTCGCTGGCGCGCTCTTCGTGACGATCGATGGGGGGGACGTCGACGGTCTCTTCGTCGGCGCGCGGACGTCGGCTCCGGGCAAGGTCGGTCGTTATGGGGTCTTCTATTCGGCCCTGGCGCCTCCGGAGCTGGCGACGGGCGTGGCCTGGCTCTACGCCTTGAGGCAGGATTCTGCCAATCGGACGAACGTCGCGCTCGTCAATGCGGGGGACTCCGGAACCGGCGCCGACACTTTCCGGATCGAGATCTTCGACGGGACGACGGGGGTCCTGGCGGCCACCGTGGACGACGTCCGGGTCGGCGCGCTAGGGTGGAAGCAGCTCGGATCGATCCTCGCAGAGGCGGTCCCCGGGGTGCAGGACGCCTATGCGCGCATCACTCGCTTGTCCGGGACCGCGCCGTTCCTCGCGTACGCGATCGTCAACGACGGCTCAGGGCCCGGGCTAGGGACGGGCGACGGCTCCTACATTCCCATGGTCGTCGAGGCACCGTGATCGGGATAGGAGCGTGAGCGGGGAGAGCTACCGGGTACAATCGCGGTGTTTGAATCGACAAGCCCGAATTCTTGCGACCGCTGCCGCCGCCTTATGCGTCGGGTGGAGTGTGTCGGCCGTCACGGCGGAGGCGAAGCTGCCAGGGCCCTCCGCTCAGCCGACGCTGCGCGACCGGCTCCTCGTCACCGCGCGGCGCGGCCCGGTCCGTTCGGGCGAGTGGGCGGTGGCGGTCCAGCGGATCGGCGATCCGGAGCCGCTGATGGCGGTCCGGCCAGAGACCCCTCTGATCCTCGCTTCCACGACGAAGGTCTTCACGACCGCGGCGGCGCTGGACCGGCTCGGTGGCGACTACCGGTTCCGCACCTCGCTCTCCACCGACGACGAAGTCTGGCCCGAGGGGAGGCTCGCCGGCCCTCTTATCGTCCGCGGCGGCGGGGACCCGGCGATCTCCGGCCGCCTCTACGATGACGACCCGCTCGCCGTCTTCCGGCCGTGGGCCAGCGCCCTGACGCGCCGGGGGATCCGGCGGATCCAGGGCGGGCTGTTGCTCGACGTCTCCTTCTTCGACAACCAGAAGATCCACCCCGACTGGCCCTCTGAGCAGGAGCAGCGGTGGTACCAGGCACCCACCGCCGCCCTTTCCTACAACGACAATGTCGTCCTCGTCCGCGCCACGGGCGGCCTTCGCCCGGGGGCTCCGGCCATCCTCGGCTTCTACCCGTTGGGGCCCCACCTTCTTTCCCTGGTCTCGCAGGTCAGGACCATCAGCGGCGGCGGGGCGCGGATCGGGGTGCGGCGGGCGG
>CALFNC010000247.1 GCA_937902605.1 uncultured Acidobacteriota bacterium
GTGCGGCCCGCTCCGGGGCGCGGTGATTGGCGGCCTCCTTTACGAGGGACGGGCGAATTGCGTCGACGAAGCGAGTCGCCTGGCTGCTTCTGGAGCCGTCCGCTTCGACCCGTGCCACCATCACGACACCGTCGGGCCGATGGCCGGCCTCGTTACGCCCTCGATGCCGGTCTTCATCGTCGAGGACCGGGCGGGCGAGGGTGCCGGCACGCGGACCTACTGCACGCTGAACGAGGGGCTCGGGAAGGTCCTCCGATACGGCGCTTACTCGGACGAGGTCCTGGTACGCCTCCGCTTCATGCGCGACGAGCTGGCCCCGGTCTTGGCGGCGGCGCTTGCGGTGCGCGGCCCGGTTGACCTGAAGCACCTGATGGCCCAGGCGCTCCAGATGGGGGACGAAGGGCACAATCGGAACCGGGCCGCCACGTCGCTCTTCTTCCGCGACCTGGCCTCCTCGATCGTGCGGGCGACGGAAGACCGCGAGAAAGCCGCGCGGGTCCTCGAGTTCGTGAACGGCAACGATCACTTCTTTCTTAATCTCTCGATGCCGATGGCCAAGTGCATGTTGAAGGCTGCGGAGGGGGAGCCCCTCTCCTCGCTCGTCACCGTCATGGCTCGGAACGGGACCGACTTCGGCATCCAGTTTGGCTCGATGCCGGGGCGCTGGTTCACCGGCCCGGCGCAGATGGTGAGGGGGCTCTACTTCCCCGGCTTCAAGGAGGCCGACGCGAATCCCGACATCGGCGACAGCGCCATCACCGAGACGGCAGGGATCGGCGGCTTCGCGATGGCCGCGGCCCTCGCCATCGTCCAGTTCATCGGCGGGACGGCGGCCGACGCGCTCGAGACCACGCGGGCGATGGGGCGGATCTGTGTTGGAGTCAACCCAGGCTTCGCCATCCCGCAGCTGAACTTTACCGGCACGCCGACCGGGATCGACCTGAGGCTCGTGGAGGGGCGGAACCTCCTCCCCGCCATCAACACCGGCATCGCCCACCGGGATCCCGGCGTCGGGCAGGTGGGGGCGGGTCTCGTCCACCCGCCGTGGGAGGCGTTCCACGCCGCCCTCGAGGCCTTTTTCGAGCACGTTCGCACCTCGAGCCCGCAAGGCCGAGGCTGAAAGAGTAGGAGACCTCCATGCTTCCGATCGACCTGACGATCCCCCTCGGCATCGGCACCCCGGCTTGGCCCACCTACGAACCGCTCCAGATGAAGTACTTCAAGCGGCTCGCGCCGAACGGGGCCAACGGCCAGCTCCTGACGCACAGCAACCACCTTGGGACCCACATGGACGGCGAGATCCACTTCTACTCGCCTGGGAAAGACATGGCGGCGCTCCAGCTCGACTTCCTGATGCACGAGGGGGCGATCGTCGACCTCTCGGACGTGGCCGGCGACTACGACGTCTACACCTCGAAGATGGTCGAGGAGCGGGTGGAGGTGAAGGAAGGGGACATCCTGATCATCCACACCGGCTACCACCACTACGGGTGGGACCAGCCGGCCGCCGACGAGATCCGGTACATGGTCAAGCACCCGGGGCCCGACCGGGAGTTCGCCGAGTGGGCGCTCGCCAAGAAGCTCCGCTGGATCGGCGTCGACTGCGGGAGCGCCGACCACCCGATGAACACCATCATCCGGACCTGGATGCCGCGGCAGGCGAAGGAAGCCGACGCCCACTTCCGGGCGAAGTACAACATGCCTCTGGCTGAGTTCTACGACGATGGCAAGTACCAATTGATGCACATCGAGCTGTTCAACCACGGGATCATCCACGCCGAGTGCCTCGGAGGGGACATCGACCTCCTCCTCAACAGGCGGGCGGTGATCGGCGCCTTCCCGTGGCGGCTGGTGGATGGCGAGTCGTGCATCTGCCGGATCGTGGCGTTCGTCGACGAGAGGACACATGCCGAGCTGATGGCGAAGAAGGCGAAAGCCGTCCTGACGAAGTGGGGCGACGTCTCCGGAGCGCCGAACGCGTGGCTCCACGAGGAGGCGCGGAAGAAGGGCTGAGGAGAAACGGGATGGTCGACCTCGCCCTCCGCTCCGCCACGGCACTCCTCATAGCCCTCGAGCGGAAGGAGACCTCCAGTGAGGAGCTGCTGAAGCACTACCTTTCCCGGATCGAGCGGCTCGGTGGGACGTTCCACGCAGTCGTCACGCTGGATGCCGATCGGGCGCTGGCCCAGGCCCGGCGCTGCGACGCGGAGCGGGCCCGCGGCGAGGGGTCGGGCGCGCTCCACGGCCTCCCGGTGACGGTGAAGGACTCGTTCGAGACCGAGGGGATGAGGACGACGTCGGGTGGGGCCAAGGAATTCCTTGCTCACGTCCCCCATCGCGACGCCGACGCTGTCGCTCGGCTGAAGTTGGCCGGCGCGATCGTCTTCGGCAAGACGAACCTCTCGACCCTGGCAATGGACATCCAGACCTACAACCCCGAGTTTGGGACGACCAACAACCCATGGGACCCGGCGCGAACGGCCGGCGGCTCGTCGGGCGGCTCCGCGGTCGCGATGAGTGCGGGCCTCTCCGCCCTCGAGATGGGGAGCGATCTCGGCGGGTCGATCCGGATCCCCGCGGCGTTCTGCGGCGTGTTCGGGCACCGGCCGAGCTACGGGATCATCCCGACGCGCGGCCACATCCCGGGGCCCCCCGGGACGCTCGCCGCGCCCGATCTCGAGACGGCCGGTCCCATCGCCCGGGCGGCCGAGGACCTCGATCTGGCCGTGCGGGTCCTCGCGGGGGCGGACGAGGCGTGCGCCGTTGCCTGGCAGGTTCACCTCCCGCCGCCGCGTCACGTGTCGCTCCGCGACTACCGTCTCGCGGCCTGGCTCGACGAGCCGGCGGCCCCGGTCGACGCGGAGCTGCGGGAGCGGCTCGAGGCGGTGATCGGGGAGCTCCGCGCGGCCGGAGCGAGGGTCGACGAGACCGCGCGGCCCGGTTTTGCGCTGGAAGACAACGTCCGTCTCTTCATGAAGGTCCTCTACGGCAGCATGGCGAGCGGGCTGCCGGAGGCACAGTTCAAGAAGCTCCAGGACCGGGCCGCGGGCCTTCCGGCGGAGGACGACTCGTTCCGCGCCCGCCTGACGCGCGACACGGTTCAGACTCACCGCGACTTCGACCTGGCCCGCGAGCTACGCGAGCGTCAACGCGCCTTGTGGGCCGACTTCTTCCGCCGCTACGACGCGCTCCTCTGCCCGGTCTTCCCGACTGCGGCGTTTCCCCACGACCAGAGCCCCGACATGGCGAAGCGGAAGATCGGAAGAGCACACGTCTGAACTCCAGTCACGCCAATATCTCGT
>CALFNC010000248.1 GCA_937902605.1 uncultured Acidobacteriota bacterium
CGCGGCGGCTGCTGGCCTGGGCGCGGCCGGCGCGTGGCTCTGGTCCGGGATTGGAACGCTGACCGCCGACGGGTCCGGGGTAACCGCGCGAGGGCTCGCCGCGGCGTGGGACCGGCTGGTGCCGTGGCGGTCGGGGCCGTTCCCGTCGATTCTCCTCTTCCCGTTCCGCCGGCTACTAGCTCCGGCGTTCGCCCGGGACGCGACGACCTTCTTCCTGGCCCTACCGGGGGCTCTTGCGCTCGTCGTGCTGAACTACGTCTGGGCGGCCGGCGCGAGCGTCTCGTTTGAGGAGGCGACACTGAACGCGGCGCAGGAGCGGGCGCGCCGCCGCGCGACGCGGGGGGTGGGCCGGGCTGAGAGCCTTCCCTCCCGGGGGAAGCGGCGGGTCGTCCCCTTCCCGCTTCGCACCTCGGGGCCTCCCGAAGTCGCGATCGTCTGGAAGAATCTCCTCTCCGCAGGGCGGATGCGCCTTCGGACGACGGCCGGTGCCCTTCTGCTTCTCCCGGCGGCCGCCTTCGTCGCTCCGTTCCTCGTCGCCGGGCGCGGTTCGGACTGGGCCCAGGCCCTGCGCGTGACCGCGGTCATCGTCCCGATGGTCGCCGGCATCCTGGCGCTGTCGATCCCTCTCGGGGCGCGCTACGACCTTCGGAGGGACCTGGTCCGCGCCGATGTCCTGAAGGTCTGGCCGCTCGACCCGGTCCGCCTCGCGGCGGCCGAGCTGGCCGTTCCGCTGGCCATGGCGCTCACGGTCCTCGTCACGGGGTTCGCGACGGGCCTCGCGATGAGGGCGGGCGTCGCGGCGGCGGGTGTCGACTCGGTCGACGGGCTCTCTCTTCCGCTCTTCACGTCGGCCGGCGCCGCGGCGGTCCTCGCTGCTCCGGCGCTCGTCGCCGCGATGCTCGTCCTCCAGAACGGGGCGGCGCTCGCCTTCCCGGCCTGGTTTCCGCCCGGCGAGCAGCGGACCGCCGGGTTCGAGGCCTCGGGAGCTCGGATGCTCGCCTTCTTCGCGACGTTTCTAGCGCTCGCCATCGCGGCGATCCCGGCCGCGCTCCTTGGCGGGCTGGTCGTCTGGATCGGGAAGGGCCCGCTGGGCCTCCTCGTCTGGCCGGTCGCTGCGGTCTCGGCGTCGATTCCGGTCTGGGCCGAGGTCTGGGCCGGTCTTCACCTCCTCGGGAGCCTCTTCCGCCGGTTCGACCCATCGGTCGACCTCGCGCCGTGACCCACGCCTCGGCCCCCGTCTCGCCCAAGCGCGGGCGCTTCCTCGTGATGGCCGCCGCGCTCCTCTGGTCGACTGGCGGGCTCTTCATCAAGCTCGTCCCGTTGGACGCCTTCGGCGTCGTCGTCTGGCGCTCGGGGATTACCTTCCTCTTCCTCCTCGCCGCACTCCGGCTCCCTCCGGCCCGCTGGAAGAGGGCGTCCGCTCCAACCGTAGTCGTCTACGCGCTGATGATCCTGACCTTCGTCTCCGCGACGAAGATGACGACCGCCGCCAACGCGATCTTTCTCCAGTACACGGGTCCCCTCTGGGTCCTTTTGGCCGCCCCCTTCCTGCTCAAAGAGCAGTTCCGGAAGATCGACGCTTTCGCGATCGTGGCCGCCCTCGGCGGGATGTCGCTCTTCTTCGTCGGCAGGCTCGAGGGGGGAGCGCTGGCGGGGAACCTGATGGGGCTCGTCTCGGGGGTCTTCTTCGGCGCCACCATCCTTCTCCTCCGCCGCGACCAGACGCGGGATCCGATCGCTTCCGTCCTCCTCGGGAACCTCCTGGCCGCGCTCCTCTCCCTCCCTTTCGCCTGGGGCCACCTCGCGCTCAACGCGAAGGGGCTCGCGGCGGTCCTCTTCCTCGGCATCGTCCAGATGGGGGTTGCCTACATCCTCTTCGTCCGCGGGCTCTCGGTCGTCCCGGCGGCCGAAGCGTCGCTGCTCGGGATGCTCGAGCCGCTCTTCAATCCGCTCTGGGCGTTCCTCGGGATCGGCGAGCGCCCGTCATCCTGGGCGCTCGTCGGCGGGGCCGTGGTCCTGGCCTCCGTCGGGGCCCGGACGCTGGTTGGCGCACGCGAGCGAATCTGGCGCGCCCCCTCCCCGTAGAGCTGGCTCGGCTACCGCGGCTCGCGGATCAGCTCGGCGATCGGGCGGCGCGAGAGGCCGAGGGCCGGGACGACGCCCGCCATCACCGCCAGGAGGCCCGACGCGGCGACGGCGACGACTCGGTTCATTCCAGGTCTCCGGAGCCGCCCCCGATGACCGCGAGGTTGTACCGGTCCACAGGCTCCATGTGCATCCGCTATCATCTCCTCGGTGACCTCTTTATGAAACGTCTGATGGTTCTGGCCGGTTTCCTCCTCCTCTCGACACGGTGGGCCGCAGCCGACGATTCCCCCCTCAAGGTCGTCGAGCTGACGGTCTGCCTCGAGGTGGCGGACCGCGCCTGCCAGGCCCCGGCGCGGGCCTTCGGCCCCGACATCGAGATGGTTTCGTGTCTCTCCAAGATCGAGGGCGCCACGGGCGAGGCGTTTGTCACGCACGTCTGGACGTTCGAGGGGAGAGAGCTGCGGCGCGTGAAGCTCCCCGTGAAGATGTGGTCGTACCGGACCTGGTCGAGCAAGCGGGTGAAAGGCCTTCCCGGCAAGTGGAAAGTCGAGGTCTTCGACCCGCTCGACCGCTCCATTGGCGTCGTAGACTTCACGGTCGAGCCGCCGAATGGCCTGCCCTGACCGCGAGCCAGAGAGATTTCGGGAGGTTAGCTCAGTTGGTAGAGCGCCTGCTTTACACGCAGGTGGTCGTCGGTTCGAGTCCGG
Organism: uncultured Acidobacteriota bacterium; assembly: GCA_937902605.1. GTDB lineage: Bacteria > Acidobacteriota > Thermoanaerobaculia > UBA5066 > UBA5066 > CAIMWE01. Next base: position 2,796 of record CALFNC010000248.1, read on the forward strand.
CACCTCCCACCATCGTCCCCTCGGCGGGCGGCAAGTGAGGGAGCGTCGCTGGTGAGGTGCTCTCGGACCGGACTCACGGGCTTCACGGTCGAGTTCGAGAACGCCGACGAGGTGCTTCGGGAGTACCGGACGAACCTCTCCATGGGAGGACTCCGCCTGGAGACCGCCGAGCGGCTCCCGCTCCACTCGACCCTGACGGTCACCCTCAGGGGCCCCTTCGGCGCCGCGGAAACGTTGCAGGCCTCGGTGGTCGCCCCCCTTCCGGGCGGCGTCGCGCTGGCGGTCGGAGCCGTGGCGAAGGAGCTTCCCGACCGGCTCCTCGTCAGGACCGTCCGGGAGGCGGTAGACGTCGAGGAATGGGACGCTCT
>CALFNC010000249.1 GCA_937902605.1 uncultured Acidobacteriota bacterium
CCTGGCGCCGGTGATCTTCGCCCTGTCGTCCAGTGGTCCGTCGTCGGCCCAGGTCCAGGCCGCGAAGGCGACGCCGGCCCCGCCGGCGGCGCTCTACCCCGCCCTTCCGAGCGAGACACCTGCGAAGCTCACGCCCACCTACGACGGCTTCGACCACGTCCGGCGCGAGGTGGAGATTCCCATGCGTGACGGCGTGAAGCTGCACACGGTGATCCTAGTGCCGAAGGCCGCTCTGGGCGGCAAGACGACGCCGATCCTCCTCACGCGCACGCCCTACGACGCCAACAAGCTCACGACCCGTTTCGACAGCGCGCACCTGGGAACGGCCCTGGACGGCTACGACAACGCGGTCGAGACGATCGTCGAGGGCGGCTACATCCGCGTGGTCCAGGACGTGCGTGGCAAGCACCACTCCGAGGGCGACTACGTCATGAACCGGCCGCTCCGCGGGCCGCAGAACCCGACGCCGGTCGACCACGCCACCGACACGTACGACACGATCGACTGGCTGGTGAAGAACGTCCCGGAGACGAACGGGAAGGTCGGCATCCTCGGCATCTCGTACGACGGCTTCCTGCCGCTGATGGCGCTCGTCGACCCCCATCCGGCGCTCAAGGTGTCGGTCCCCATGAACCCCATGGTCGACGGCTGGAGGGGGGACGACTGGTTCCACAACGGCGCGTTCCGCCAGCTCGGGATGGACTACATCTACGACCAGCAAGCGGCGCGGAAGAGCGACGAGAAGTGGTGGACGAGCCACTTCGACGCCTACGACACCTTCCTCTCCGCTGGCTCTGCAGGCGAGCTGGGCCGCCGCCGGGGGATGGAGCAGCTCGGGTTCTGGCGGAAGATCCTCGAGCACCCGAGCTACGACGCGTTCTGGCGCGACCAGGCGGTGGACCGGATCCTGGCGGAGCGGCCCTTGAAGGTGCCGGTGATGCTCGTCCACAGCCTCTGGGATCAGGAGGACATCTACGGCGCCATCGCCGTCTGGAAGGCCATCAAGCCGAAGGACACCGCGGGCGACAAGGTGTTCCTCGTGATGGGCCCCTGGCACCATGGCCAGGAGATCCGGGACGGCAGCGCGCTCGGCCCGATCCGGTTCGACAGTGACACGGGCCTGTACTTCCGCCGGGAGATCCTGCGCCCGTTCCTCGACCAGTACCTGAGGGACGGCGCGCCGAGGGCCGACGTGCCGCCGGTGATGGCGTTCGAGACCGGGACGAACACGTGGCGCCGCCTGCCGGCTTGGCCGGCCGGTTGCGCGAGCGGCTGCGTGGTGAAGCCGGCGCCGCTCTACCTCGCCTCCGGTCTGAAGCTCCGGTACGAGCCTCCGAAGCCGAGCGATGCGGCCTACGAGGAGTACGTGTCGGACCCCGCCAAGCCCGTGCCCTTCCACTCGCGCCCGATCGTCCCGTACAGCCTCGACAAGGGCCAGAGCTGGAGCGAGTGGCTGGTGACGGACCAGCGCGAGGCGTCCGGCCGCCCGGACGTCGTCGCCTTCGTGTCGGACGTCCTGAGCACGCCCGTGAAGATCAGCGGGCAGCCGGTCGCCAACCTCGTCGCGTCGACGAGCGGGACCGACTCCGACTGGGTCGTCAAGCTCATCGACGTCTATCCCGACGAGGTGCCCGGCCGGCCCACCCTCGGCGGGTACCAGCTCGCGGTCTCGATGGACGTCTTCCGCGGCCGCTACCGGGAGAGCTTCGAGACGCCGAAGCCCCTCACGCCCGACACGCCCCAGCCGTACCGCTTCGCCCTGCCGACCGCGAACCACGTCTTCCTGCCGGGCCACCGGATCATGGTCCAGGTGCAGTCGAGCTGGTTCCCGCTCTACGACCGCAACCCGCAGACGTTCGTGCCCAGCATCTTCTGGGCAAAGCCCGGGGACTACCGGAAGGCCACGCAGCGCGTTTACCACGCGCCCGGCCAGGCGAGCTTCATCGAGCTGCCGCTCGTGACGGCGCCGTAAGGCCACCCGGTCAGCGGGAGACGGGAGGTGCCGGGGCGGCCGGCATCCTTCGCTGACCGCTCGGCGTCACGGCGCGAGAAGCTCGCGCAGCTCCTCGCGGGTAAAGCGGCGGAAGATGCGCGGGTCCTCTTCGGGGACGAGGTCGGCGGCGAGGCGCGCCTTCTGGGCGATCAGCCGGTCGATCCGCTCCTCGACGGTGCCGCGAGTGACGAGCGTGAGGACCTGCACCCCCCGCTTCTGCCCGATCCGGTGGACGCGGTCGGTCGCCTGGTCCTCACGCGCCTTGTTCCACCAGCGGTCGTAGTGAATGACGACCGAGGCCGGCGTCAGGTCGATGCCGAGCCCCGCTGCCTTCAGGCTCGCGACGAAGACCCGGCAGGCTGAATCGGTATGGAACCGTTCCACCGGCGCGGCGCGGTCGACGGTCGCGCCCCGGAGGCCCGCCCAGCCGGCGCCAATCTCCCCGAGGTGCACCTCGATCCGGTCGAGCATGCGGAGGTACTGACTGAAAACGACGACTTTCAGACCGCTGCCGAGCGCCTCGTCCAGGATCTCGACGAAGAGCTCCCATTTCCCCGACGTCTGCCCGCTCGGCGCCGCGCCGGGCGGCAGAACCAGATCGGGGTGGTCGCAGATCTGCTTTAGCTTGCCGAGGAGAGCGAAGACGTGGAGGGTCGAGACCTGCCCGGTCCCGTCGAGCGACCTCACGAGGGAGGCGCCCTGCCCGGTGAGGACGTTGTCGTATATCTTCGCCTGGCCGGGCGTCATCTCGCATAGACGACGGTCCTCGATTTTCTCCGGTAGCCCAATGGCGACCTGCGCCTTCGTCCGGCGCAGGACGAAGGGGCGGACGAGGCGGCGAAGCCGTTCGCGGGAGCGCTCGTCTCCTTCCTCGATTGGCTTCGCGAAGCTCTGCCGAAAGGCGGCCGGAGGGGGAAGGTAGCCCGGCAGGACGAAATCGAGGAGGGTGTGAAGCTCTTCCACCCGGTTCTCGATCGGTGTCCCCGTCAGGCCGATGGCCATCCGCGCCGGGATTGAGCGGAGCGCACGGTGCGTCTCGGTGTCCCGATTTTTGATCGCCTGGATCTCGTCGAGGACGAAGAGGTCGAAGGAGAGTTTCTGGAAGGACGCCGCGTCGTTGCGGAGGGTCCCGTAGCTGGTCAGCACGAGCCCCCCGCCCGCGGGAAGAGCGCCGCGCGCTCCGCCCTGGTGACGAACGACGACGAGAGCGGGCAGGTATCTTCGGAGCTTCTCCTCCCAGTGCGGGAGGACCGAAGCGGGCGCGACGATGAGGATCGATCCTTCCGGCCGGACGCCCTCCCTCCCACGGGTCTCCGCCGTCATCGCCGCGAGGAGGGCCATCACCTGGTGTGTCTTCCCGAGGCCCATGTCGTCGCAGAGGAGACCGCCGAACCCGCCGCGGTGGAGGAACCAGAGCCACGCGTAGCCGGTTCGCTGGAAGTCGTAGAGCGTGAGGCCGGCCTCTTCGGGAGGCGGAGGCGGTGCGTCGGGCGAGAGGCTCTCGAGAAGGTCGAGCGCCGACGCGGAGACGCCCGGCGCTCCCTGCAGGCGGTGTCCGACGGGAAGGTACGACCGGAGCCGACAGACTTCGAGCGGCGCGAGCGAAAGGCGGGCCGAGGCCCCCTTCCCGACGAGCGAAACCTCGTCGAGGAGATCCATCCAGCCGAAGCGACCATCGCGTGGATCCAGGGCCCGCCCCGCGACGAGATGAAGGGGAGAGCGGCTCTTTCGAGAGTTGACGATCGGTCCGAAGGGAATGGGACTCTCGTCGATGAGGTAATCGAGCGACAGGAGGAATCTCCCCTTGGCCTCTCCCTCGACGGTCAGGACGGCCCCGTCCGGCTCGACGAGGCCGCCGCCCCTCAGCTCCTTCGGGAGCAGCGTGGCGGGGAAGGCAGCCACCTCCGCCCTGTGCCGCGAGAGAAACGGCGCCACCTCTGCCGGCGGGACCCGCGTCGCGCGGTCGAGAGGGACACCCAAGGACGAGGAGCGCCAGACATCGTCGAACTCGAAGCCGGTCTGCGCGGAAGCCGATCGTTCGACGAAGGGGCGCCGGCTCTCGGCGAGCGGAACGAGGGTCCGGGTCTCCGGGAAGACGAGATACCGGCCGCAACGCCCCGCGGCCGATTCTTCGCGCGAAAGAACCGTGGGACTCGTTCCGTCACCGACGAGGTAGACGGGCGAGAGGAGAAGCGACCCGTTTCGCTCGAGAGTCAAACGCAGCGACTCCCGGGCCACTCCGCCCAACGCAATTCCGCGTTCGGCGAAGAAGGTTGGTGCCTCGCGGAGGAGAACCTCGATTGCCCCCACGGTCAGCGGCAGGTGATAGAAGGGGGGGCCGTGCCGCGTCACGAGACGAAGGGCCCTATTGGCCACCTCGACGTCGACGCGCGACGGATCGTCTCCGACCGCCTCGAACGCCCGCTTGGCGAGAAGGAAGACGTTCGAGGCCTCGAAGGACTGCCGCTGGGTCTTGGCCCCCCGCTGGTTGAGGAGCGCCTCGTCAGGAGTCCGGGTCACGTCCACGAGACGCTTCTCGTAAGGTTCGAAGGGCGCAAGGTCAGGGAGGCCAGCGAGGTCGGACGCGTCGCCTGCCCCGACTCCGTATCCCGACGCCACCGTCCCACGCTGGTCGTGGAGCTCCTCGGCGGCCCGGAACCAAACGCTCCTCTCGAATCGCTCGCCAGGGAGCGCCGGGGGCCCGCCGGGGCGCGCCGGTCTCGAGAGCGAGAGGACGAGCGCCCCCAGGTGCATGCAGAGCTGGTCCGGCAGCAGCTTCGGCGTACAGCCGCAGGTCGCCGCCAGGAGGGCCCCTTTTCGATCCACTGCGAGGAGTGCGGGCACTCCGCGTCCGTTCGGGGCCACCACGCGGCCCGCGATCCCGAGCCGAAAGAAGGTGGCCGCCTCCACCCGGCCTCGCGCCAGAAGACGGGCCGCGTCGCGGCGGGCGGCCAGCGGAAAGCGCGCCTCGACGAGAGACGGAAAGACCGCGTCCTCTTGGGGCACGTGACGCTCTCCTGGTGTTCGGTCCCGCTAGCCCGTCGTCAGCTTCCGGTATTTGATCCGGTGCGGGATGTCGGCGGCCGCGCCGAGGCGCTTCTTCCGGTCGGCCTCGTAGTCCTGATAGTTCCCCTGGTACCAGACAGTCTTTGAGTCGCCCTCGAACGCGAGCATGTGCGTCGCGACCCGGTCCATGAACCACCGGTCGTGGCTGATGACGACCGCGCAGCCTCCGAACTCGAGGAGCGCGTCCTCCAGCGCCCGCAGGGTATCGACGTCGAGGTCGTTGGTTGGCTCGTCGAGCAGGAGGAGGTTTCCCCCTTTCCTCAGTGTCCGCGCGAGGTGGAGCCGGTTCATCTCGCCGCCGGAGAGGTCGCCAATCCGCTTCTGCTGGTCGGCGCCGCGGAAATTGAACATGGAGCACCAGGCGCGCGAAGGCATCTCGCGCTTTCCGACCATGATCTTCTCCTCGCCTCCGGACAGCTCCTCCCAGACGGTCCGCTTCGGGTCGGGACGCTCCCGGTTCTGGTCTACGTAGGACGGGACGACCGTTTCCCCCACCTGGAGAACGCCGCCGTCCGGTTTCTCGAGGCCCATGATCATCTTGAAGAGCGTCGTCTTCCCGGCCCCGTTCGCGCCGATCACGCCGACGATGCCGCCGCGCGGGAGGTCGAAGGTCAGGTCGTCGAAGAGGAGCTTGTCGCCGTAGGCCTTCTTCACCCCCTCCGCCCGGACGACGACGTCTCCAAGACGTGGCCCTGCGGGGATGTAGATCTCGTTCGTCTCTCCCCGGTCCTCTGCGCCCGACTGGTCCAGGAGCTGCTCGTAGGCCTGTAGGCGCGCCTTGCTCTTGGCTTGGCGGGCACGCGGCGACATCCGGACCCACTCGAGCTCGTGCTTCAGAGTCCTCTGGCGGGCCGTCTCGGTCTTCTCCTCGATGGCGAGCCGCGCCTCCTTCTGCTCGAGCCACGACGAGTAGTTCCCCTTCCACGGG
>CALFNC010000250.1 GCA_937902605.1 uncultured Acidobacteriota bacterium
CGAGCCGTACGCCGTGGTGAACGGCGGCGACGGGAAGGCTCTCGTCGTGGCGAGGATGTCGGGGATCGTCCGCGGCGACGAGATCCCGGCGGCCGAAGTGACGGTCGTCGATGTCGGGGCTGGCCGCATCGTCCGGCGGGACCGGCTCGAGTCGGCCCACATGTCGGAGGCGGCCGCACTCGCGGGCGGCGGTCAGAGCGCCCTGGTGCCGATCGTCCGAGTCCGGAACCTGGTCCCGATCACGCAGGTCGCCCAGGGTTGGGTCATGTCGGCCGGCCTGGCGCTCTCGGACCCTTCGACGGGAAATGTCGTCGAGATGCCGCTGGACGATGCCAACCGCTACTACGCCGACCCGTCCGGCATCGCCGTCGACGCAGGCGAACAGCGGGCCTACATCGCCTCCTCCGGCGGCGACGTCGTGACGGTGGTCGACCTCGGACGGCTTCGGGGGTGGCTGAATCGAGCCACCGAGGCTGAGAGGCGCGACGCGATCGACGACCTCCAGCTCGCCGGCGAGTACGTCGTCGCGCGGATCCCAACGGGCAAGAATCCGAAGCAGCTGGCACTCTCGCCGGACGGAAAGACGCTCTACGTGGCCGAGTGGCTCCAGGACTCGATCCTTACCGTCGACACGGGAACCCTGCGGCCGGCCGGGCGGATCGACCTGGCCGGTCCGGGGGCCGGCCCCGGCGACGACCCGGTTCGCCGTGGCGAGGTGGTCTTCGCGCGGGCGACGACGACCTTCCAATCTGGGTTCTCCTGCCGGTCGTGCCACCCCGACGGACACGTGGACGGGCTCACTTACGACTTCGACATCGACGGGATCGGCCGGGACATCCTGGACAACCGGAGCCTGCAGGGCATAGCGGGGACGGCGCCGTTCAAGTGGAACGGCAAGAACCCGTCGCTCCAGGTGCAGTGCGGCCCGCGGTTCGCCAAGGTCCTGACGCGGGCCGCTCCGTTCCCGGACGCCGACCTCGAGGACCTCGACGCCTTCCTCGAATCACTCCCGCCGACCCGGACCCGGAAGGCCGGCCCGCTGACGGCTGTGCAGGAGCGCGGGCGCGAGCTCTTCTTCGCGACGAGGACGACGGACGGCCGAGAGATCCCACGGGGCCTCCGCTGTTCCACCTGTCATCGGCCGCCGCTCTACACGAACACGCTCTCGTACGACATCGGGTCGAAGGGTCAGTCTGACTCGGCGGGCCTCTTCGACACGCCCCACCTCCTCGGCATCGCCGCGTCCGCCCCGTACATGCACGACGGCCGGGCCGCGACGCTCGAGGAGGTCTGGACGGTCTACAACCCGCGGGACACGCATGGGATCACGAACTACATGACGAAGCACCAGCTCAACGACCTGATCGAGTTTCTGAAGACTCTCTAAGAGGTCCGACGTTCCCATGAGAAGAGCCCTCAAGACCCTCGTCCTCGCCGCCCTCGTGGCCCCCCTCGGGGCCAGCCCGCTCGGCGCCGGCTCCCGGGGCCCGGCCTCCGGTCCGCTTCCGTTCCCGCTCATCGAACGGTTCGAGTCGTATGGGGTGCCGGACGGCCTCCCGGCGTGGAAGGTTCACTGCGTCCTCGCGGAAGGGGGACGTGTGTGGGCCGGAACCACGAAGGGGCTTGCCGTACTGGAGCACGGGAAGTTCCGGACGATCGGGCCGGAGCAGGGGCTGTCCCATTCGGTGGTCTCCTCCCTCGCCCTCGACCCGGTGTCGGGCGACCTCTGGATTGGGACGTTCAAGGGGCTCAACCGTTTGAGCGGGGGGCGTATCGAGACCTTCACCCAGACCTCGAGCGGGCTCCCGAACAACGTCGTCTACTCGGTGATGGTGGCCAAGGGAGGCGTCTGGGCCGCGACCGCGGCCGGCGTCGGGCGGCGCGACCTGAAGACCGGCGAGTGGAGCCTCTTCGATCACACGAACTCGATCATGCACGAACCGTGGTGCTACTCCCTGGCCGAGACGCCCGGCCGGATCTGGGTGGGCGTCTGGGCCGGAGGGATCGTGGAGTATGACCCGGCAAAAGGGACCTGGAAGGAGTACCGCGATCCGGACGGCGAGATGGAGCTCGATCTCCTCGCCGACGACGGCCCCGTCCACGACGTGACGTCCTGGATCTCGACTTCCGAGGGCCTCCTCTGGCAGGGGACCTACTTCGGGCTTTCGCGCTACGACGGGAACCGGTGGCGGACCTTCGTCAAGGACAAGACCCCCCTCGTCTCGAACTTCATCAACTTCGTGGCGGCCAAAGGCCGGAACGCCTGGATCTGCACCGATCAGGGGCTTGCGGTGACCGACGGGGACTCCTGGGCGACATACCGGAGGGCGAAGGATGGTGGCGGTACGGTGACGATTGCCAGGCCCGGAGCTCCGGCCGAGACGAAGCGAATGGCGAGCGCCCTTCCGAACGAGTTTGTCCTCGGCGCGTTCGTGGGGGACGGCGAGGTCTGGCTGGCCACGTCCCACGGGCTCGCGCGGGCGGTCCTTGCGAAGACCGGGGCTCCGGCCGGGACACGTTGAACAAGAAGACCAGACGAGGAGTGCATTGATGACGAAGGCAACCTATTTCGAAACCCCCGCGATGGCCGGTCTCGGGTACTCGGAGGCCGAGCAAGTGGAGCGCCGGGCGCTCGGCCTGCCGCCCGACGTGCCGGCGCCCCATGGCCTGATCAGCACCCTCTCGCAGCTCGGACGCCCCGTCGTCCGGAAGCGCGCGATCCATGCGCCTTCGGTGCTGAACGAGGCGCCCGACTACCCGCAGTCGGTCGCGTTCTCGCGCGGGCTCCGGGTCGACCTCGAGGGCGGGGTCGCGCACCTCCTGATCAGCGGGACCGCGAGCGTCGGCCCGAACGGCGATACCCTCTACCCGGGCGACTTCCGGGCACAGTGCTGGCGGACCTACCGGAACATCACGACGCTGCTCAAGGCCGAGAACGCGTCGTGGCACGACGTCGTCCGGTGCTCGTGCTACCTGCGGGACATCGAGCGGGACTACGCGGACTTCAACCATATCCGGACCGAGTTCTTCTCGGCCCTCGGCCTCGACCCGCTTCCCGCCTCGACCGGCATCCAGGTGCGCCTCTGCCGGAGCGACCTCCTCGTGGAGATC
>CALFNC010000251.1 GCA_937902605.1 uncultured Acidobacteriota bacterium
GCGGGGAAGGCGACAAGCCGTCCACCTGGACGGTCTGGGGGGAGACGCTGTTCGTCGACCGGCACGAGGCGCGGAACCAGAAGGTGGCGCTGGCCGGAAGCGTCGCGCTGCTCGACGAGATGGAGCGGAACCTGCTCTCGATCGGGATCGGAGCGGAGGCCGCGTCGGCCTCGGTCCGGGAAGCGCCCCGCCGCGTCCTCGGAATCTGAGGGCCGCATCCCGCCCGAAGCGCTGCCCGTCTCGGGCCGGTGAGGCCTCCTACTCGATCGTGGCGCCGCCGAGCGCCTGCGAGAGGTGCCCGGGGGCCGCGGCCAGCCAGTCGAGCCGGCCGCGGGCCTGGCTGGAGAGCTTCCCGTCGGCGTTGAAGAACATCGTTTCGATCGGACGCTTGCTGTTCAGCTTTCGGGTCGTGTCGCCGTCGGCGTCCAGGACGATCTCCCCCGGCGTCGGCGGCTGAAGGTCGTTCTTGGCCAGCCACGTATCCACCGTTGGGAAGTCGCGGTTCTCGGCGATCAGCACGAACTCGACCCGCGAGTCGGCGCCGATGCTCTGCTGGAAGCGGAAGAGACCGCGCAGCTCGTCCGCGGCCTCTGGGACCGGCGTGCTGAAGTAGTGGACGACCAGCACGTGGCCTGGGCGCCCCACGAGATTCCGGGGCTTCCCGGAGCGGGTCTCGACCATGAGGCGACCGCCCGCGTCGAGATTGAGGATCCCGTGGTCGTGGTCCGGGTGCGAGGCCGGGACCAGGGAGAGGTAGTAGGCGTACGCCGCGAGCGCTCCGGCCGCGAGGAGGGCGACCCCGAGCACGGTCCTTCTCTGGTTCGTGTTCATCCCCCGATTCTATGAATGGGCTCCGGTACCCCTCCTTGGAAGGCGCGCTCCGGTAGATTCTCGGCTGAGACGGATACGCAAGAGCGGCTCGTCCGCTAGACTGGCACCGAGCACGACCACGGAAAGGAGGCGGAGATGGCGGAGAAAAGAACGTTCCCTCGGCTGAAGAAGCGGCTGATCGTCGAGTTCGTCTCGGAAGGCGTCTTAAGGACCGGATTCACCCGCGACGTCTCTCATACCGGTTTGTTCGTCGCGGCGGCCCATCTCCCGAAGATGGGCGAGTCCCTGTCCGTCACCCTGAACCTCGGAGAGGGCAAGAAAATCAGCGTGGAGGGGACGGTGGTCCGCGGGCACCGGGCGCCGACATCCCTTTCCTTCTCCGAGCCGACGGGCTTCAGCTTCGAGCTTCACGGCTACTCGGAAGAGTTCACGCGCTACCTCTCCTCCCTGCACCGCTGACGACGGGGCCTGTGCCCGTGCTAATTTCAGATCATGTCGGCGCCGGTGGGTCGGAGCGTTCCTCGGGTGGATGGTCCGGCGAAGGTCACGGGAAAGGCCCTCTACGTTGACGACCTTCGCACCCCCGGGCTTCTCCACGGGGCGACCCTCCGCAGCACCGTCCCTCGAGGCCGGCTCCTGGCCATCCGGCCCGACCCCGCGTTCGACTGGTCCGGC
>CALFNC010000252.1 GCA_937902605.1 uncultured Acidobacteriota bacterium
CGTCAACTTCCTAAAGACAGGCTGGGCCTATTACGCCCCCTCGGCCGCCGCGGTCGAGATGGTCGACTCGATCCTCAAGGACAAGAAGAAGATCCTCCCATGCGCCGCGTACCTCGAAGGCGAGTACGGGATCAACGGCCTCTACGTGGGCGTCCCGGTCGTCCTGGGGGCCGGCGGCCTCGAGAGGGTCATCGAGCTGAAGCTGACGGCCGAAGAGGCGGCGGCGCTGAAGAAGTCGGCCGACTCCGTCAAGGAGCTGTGCGGCCTGCTCACCTGCTAGGACGCCCCTAGATGAGCTCCATCCCGATCATTACATCCGCTTCGAGCGTCAAGCCTCTGGAGGCCACCGTCGCCAAGAAGGTGCTGGTGGCCATCACGGGCATCGTCCTCTTCGGCTTCGTCCTCATCCACATGGTGGGGAACATCCAGCTCTACCAGGGGCCCGAGAAGCTGAACCACTACGCGGAGCTCCTTCAGAGCATGAAGCCGGTCCTCTGGACGTTCCGTATCGTCCTGCTGGCCGCGGTGGGCGTCCACGCCCTCTTCGCGATTCTGCTCTGGCTCCGGAACCGCTCCGCGCGGCCGGTCGCCTACGAGAGCCAGAGGTTCGTCTCTGCCACATTGACCTCGCGGACGATGATCTGGAGCGGCCCGCTCATCGGACTCTTCGTCGTCTACCACATCCTCCACTTCACGACGGGGACGTTTCCCCCCCCGCACTTCAACAGCCACAACGTCTACAACAACGTCGTCTACGCCTTCCAGGTGCCGGGCGTCTCGATCGCGTACATCATCGCGATGGTGGCGCTCGGCTTCCACCTTTACCACGGGGGAGTCAGCCTTTTCCAGACCTTGGGGCTCAGGACGCCGCATGACGAGAAACCGCTGAAGCTCGTCCTCTGGGTCATCACGACGATCATCGTCGTCGTGAACATCTCGTTCCCCCTGGCCGTTCTGACCGGCCTCGTGGGCCTGAAGTAGGGGGAAGGAAGCGATGGAACTGAAATCGAAGCTCCCGTCCGGTCCGATCGAAACGGCCTGGGACAGGACACGGCAAGAGCTGAAGCTGGTCAACCCGTCCAACAAGAGGAAGTACTCCGTCATCATGGTCGGGTCGGGTCTGGCCGGCGCCTCCGGCGCCGCCACGCTCGCCGAGCTCGGCTACCAGGTGAAATGCTTCTGCTACCAGGACAGCCCCCGGCGCGCCCACTCGATCTCGGCGCAGGGCGGCATCAACGGCGCCAAGAACTACCAGAACGACGGCGACAGCGTCTGGCGTCTCTTCTACGACACGGTCAAGGGAGGCGACTTCCGGGCGCGCGAGGCCAACGTCCACCGCCTCGCCGAGGTCTCGGTCAACATCATCGACCAGTGCGTGGCGCAGGGGGTTCCCTTCGCCCGCGAGTACGGCGGGACCCTCGCGAACCGCTCCTTCGGTGGCGCGCAGGTCTCCCGGACCTTCTACGCGAGGGGTCAGACTGGGCAGCAGCTTCTATTAGGCGCCTACCAGTCGCTCGAGCGGCAGATCGGGATCGGTGCGGTGCAGATGTACCCGCGGACCGAGATGCTCGACGTGATCGTCGCCGACGGAGCGGCGCGCGGCATCGTCACGCGCGACATGGTCACGGGGAAGATCGAGAGCCACCTGGCCGACGTCGTCATCCTCGCGACGGGCGGCTACGCCAACGTCTTCTACCTCTCGACGAACGCCAAGGGGTGCAACACGACCGCGATCTGGCGCGCCCACCGGCGCGGTGCCGCGTTCGCGAACCCCTGCTACACGCAGATTCACCCGACCTGCATCCCAGTCACAGGGGATCATCAGAGCAAGCTGACCCTGATGTCGCAGTCGCTCCGGAACGACGGCCGGATATGGGTCCCGCTCAAGAAGGGGGACAAGCGGCCCCCTGGCCAGATTCCCGAGAACGAGCGCGACTACTACCTCGAGAGGAAATACCCGAGCTACGGGAACCTCGCCCCACGCGACATCTCCTCCCGCGCCGCCAAGCAGTGCTGCGACGAGGGGCGGGGCGTCGGCCCGACGGGGCTTGGCGTCTACCTCGACTTCGCCGACGCGATCGGGCGGCTCGGCGAGAACGTGATCCGCGAGCGGTACGGCAACCTGTTCGAGATGTACGAGCGGATCACCGACGAGAACCCGTACAAGATCCCGATGCGGATTTTCCCGGCCTCCCACTACGTGATGGGGGGGCTGTGGGTCGACTACAACCTGATGTCGACGATCCCGGGGCTCCACGTCCTCGGCGAGGCGAACTTCTCCGACCACGGCGCGAACCGCCTCGGCGCGAGCGCGTTGATGCAGGGGCTCGCGGACGGTTACTTCGTCATCCCCTACACGATCGGCGACTACCTCGTCAATGCCAAGGTCAAGAAGATCGACGCCTCCCACCCCGAGGTGAAGAAGGCCGAAGCCGAGGTGACCGGGCGGGTGAAGAGGCTCCTCTCGATCAACGGAAAGCGGACCCCTGACTCCCTTCACAAGGAGCTGGGGAAGGTCATCTGGGAGAAGTGCGGCATGGGCCGCAACGCCGCCGGTCTGAAGGAAGCCCTCCAGAGGATCCCGGCCATCCGCGAGGAGTTCTGGAAGAACCTGAAGGTCCTCGGGTCGGGCGACGACCTGAACGTCTCGCTGGAGAAGGCGGGGCGGGTGGCCGACTTCATGGAGATGGCGGAGCTGCTCTGCATCGACGCGCTGGAGCGCGACGAGTCGTGCGGGGCCCATTTCCGCGAGGAGCACCAGACGCCGGACGGCGAGGCGCTCAGGAACGACGAGAAATTCTGCCACGTGGCTGCGTGGGAGTGGGCGGGTGAGGGGAAGACCCCCATCCTCCACAAGGAGCCGCTCACGTTCGAGAGCCTCCACCTGACGCAGAGGAGCTACAAGTGATGCTGAACCTCACTTTGAAAGTTTGGCGGCAGAAGGGTCCCAAGGACGCGGGGCAGATGGTGACCTATCCGGCCCCCGGCATCAGCCCGGACATGTCGTTTCTCGAGATGCTGGACGTCGTCAACGAACGGATGATGGAGAAGGACGAGGAGCCGATCGCCTTCGACCACGACTGCCGCGAGGGAATTTGCGGCTCGTGCGGCACGGTGGTCAACGGCATCGCCCACGGCCCCCGCAGCGCGACCACTGCCTGTCAGCTCCACATGCGGAGCTTCAAGGACGGCGACACGATCACCGTGGAGCCGTGGCGGGCGAAGCCCTTCCCGGTTCTGAAGGATCTGATCGTCGACCGGAGCGCTTACGACCGGATCATCGCGGCGGGGGGCTTCGTCTCGGTGAACACCGGCGGCTGCCCCGACGGCAACTCCCTTCCGATCCCGAAGGAGAACGCGGAGCTGTCGATGGATGCCGCCGCTTGCATCGGGTGCGGCGCCTGCGCGGCGGCCTGCCCAAACGCCTCGGCCATGCTGTTCGTCTCTGCCAAGGTCTCCCAGCTCGCCCTCCTGCCGCAGGGGCAGCCGGAGCGGCGGGACCGGGTCCTGAAGATGGTGGCGCAGATGGACGCCGAGGGATTCGGCGGCTGCACCAACATCGGCGAGTGCGAGTCGGCCTGCCCGAAGGAGATCAAGCTGGAAAACATCGCCCGGCTGAACCGCGACTTCCTCGTGGCCACCGTGACGAAGCGCCCGGTGACGGCCTCCCAGGGGGGCGGGGCCTGATCGCCGGGCTTTCGAGAGGAGCTTCGCTGTCTCATGGAGATGAAGGGCCGGCGCGAGCCGGCTTGGGCCGAACTGGTCGCATTCAGGGGCTAGAAGGCCGATTTCGCTCAGAGAAAGGTGCCTGAGAGATGAAGGTTCACGAATACCAGGCGAAGGAGATCCTCCGCGGCTTTGGCGTGCCGACGCCCCGTGGCAAGGTGACCGACAACCCCGAGGAGGCCCGCCAGATCTGCAAGGAGTTCGGCGGCCGCTGCGTCGTGAAGGCGCAGATCCACGCTGGCGGGCGCGGCAAGGGCGGCGGCGTCAAGCTGGCCAAGAGCCCGGACGAGGCATTCGAGCTGGCGAAGACGATCGTCGGCATGCAGCTGATCACGCACCAGACCGGTCCCGAAGGCCGGAAGGTGAAGAAGGTCCTCGTCGAGGAGGCGCTCGACATCGCCCAGGAGCTCTACCTCGGAATCACCCTGGACCGGGCGATCGGGAAGCCGGTTCTTATGGCTTCGAAACAGGGGGGGATGGAGATCGAGGAGGTCGCGGCCAAGGATCCGAACGCGATCATCAAGGAGCCGTTCGACCCCGCGTGGGGCTTGCAGCCCTATCAGGCCCGGAAGCTCGCTTTTGCGCTCGGCCTTTCGGGCGACACGCACAAGAAGGCAGTCACGTTCCTGATCGCGCTGGCGAATGCCTACGTCGCAACAGACGCCACGCTGGCCGAGATCAACCCGTTCCTCATCACGGGAGGCGGCGACGTCATCGCCCTCGACGCCAAGATGAACTTCGACGACAACGGCCTCTTCCGCCACAAGGCGATCCACGAGTACCGCGACCTGGACGAGGAGGATCCGCTCGAGGTGGAGGCGTCCAAGTTCGGCCTGAACTACATCAAGCTCGACGGAAACGTCGGTTGCATGGTGAACGGGGCCGGGCTCGCGATGGCGACCATGGACATCATCCAGTACGCGGGGGGCAAGCCCGCGAACTTCCTCGACGTCGGCGGCGGAGCGAACGAGGAGCAGGTGAAGAACGCCATGCGGATCATCCTCTCCGACTCCAGCGTGAAGGCGGTCCTCATCAACATCTTCGGCGGCATCATGCGGTGCGACATCATCGCCACCGGCGTCGTGAATGCCGTGAAGGAGATCGGCATCAAGATGCCGGTCGTCGTCCGCCTCGAAGGGACGAACGTGGAAGAGGGGAAGGCGATTCTGAAGAGCTCCGGCCTGGCGGTCATTCCCGCCGACGGGATGAAGGACGCGGCGGAAAAGGTGATCGCGGCGATCGGAAAGGCAGCCTGACATGAAAGCGTGGATTGACTCCGACACGAAGCTCGTCGTTCAGGGTCTGACCGGACGCGAGGGGAAGTTCCATGCGCTGGCCGCGCGTGATTACGGCACCAAGGTCGTCGCCGGGGTCACCCCCGGGAAAGGCGGGATGACCGTGGAAGGAATCCCGGTGTTCGATACGGTCGAGGCGGCCGTGAAGGCGACTGGCGCGAACGCGTCGATGGTCTTCGTTCCGCCCCCGGCCGCGGCTGACGGGATCATGGAAGCCGCCGCCGCGGGGATCCCGCTGATCGTCGCCATCACCGAGGGGATCCCGGTGAACGACATGATCAAGGTGAAGGATTTCCTCGCGGGCAGGCCGGGCGTGAGGCTGATCGGGCCGAACTGCCCCGGCGTCATCCGCCCGTCAGCGAAGGTGAAGATCGGGATCATGCCCGCCCGGATCCACAAGGCGGGCTCGGTTGGAGTCGTCTCCCGCTCGGGGACGCTCACCTACGAGGCGGTCGGCCAGTCGACGGCGATCGGCCTGGGGCAGTCGACCTGCATCGGGATCGGGGGCGACCCGATCAACGGGACCAACTTCATCGACGCGCTGACCCTCTTCCGGGACGACCCGGAGACCCAGTCGATCATCATGATCGGCGAGATCGGCGGAAGCGCCGAGGAAGAGGCTGCGGAGTGGATCAAGGCGAACCTGAAGAAGCCGGTCGTCTCCTTCATCGCGGGGCAGACGGCTCCTCCGGGACGCCGGATGGGCCACGCCGGCGCCATCATCTCGGGCGGGAAGGGCACCGCGGGCGAGAAGGTGGCGGCGCTGAAGGCCGCCGGCGTTCACGTGGCCGACTCGCCGGCCCTGATGGGCGAGACGTTGAAGAAGGCCCTAGGAAGGTAGCGATGGAAAAGACGTTCGCCATCATCAAGCCGGACGCCGTCGAAGCGAAGAACGCCGGGAAGATCCTCTCCCGGATCGAGGCGGAGGGCTTTGGCATCGTCGCCTTGAAGAAGCACGAGATCACCAAGGCCGAGGCTGAGGGCTTCTACGCCGAGCACAAGGGGAAGGGCTTCTTCTCCTCGCTCGTCACCTACATGACCTCCGGCCCCATCCTCGTCATGGTCCTCGAGCGCGACAGCGCGATCGCCCATTGGCGCGCCGTGATGGGGGCCACCGACCCGGCCAAGGCCGACGCGGGGACGATCCGGAAGGAGTTCGGCGCCTCGATCGAGCGGAACGCCGTCCACGGCTCGGCGAACCCGGCGGACGCGGCGCGCGAGGTGGTCTACTTCTTTCCGGCCTTCGAGCTCCTCTGATCCCGATCCTTCTCGCTGCGGCGCTCGTGGGAGCCCCGGTCGCCCCATCGCCGGAGCCGTCGGCGAAGAAGGAGACGGTGTCGGTCGGGTACGTCCTGGTGCCGGTCGTCGTGGCCGACAGGAAGGGGCGGACGGTGCCGGGGCTCAGGGAGAGCGACTTCGTTCTCCTATGCGAGGGGCGGCGGGTGGCGTTCGACCTTTTCGAGGAGAGCCGCGACGCCCCGGTCTCGTTCACGATCCTCCTGGATGGCTCCGGGTCCATGGGTCTGGCGGGAAAGCTCGAAGGGGCCAAGGAAGCCCTCCGGGCTCTCTCCCAGCAGCGGCGGACGGGGGACGACTTCAATCTCCACGTCTTTGCTTCAGGCGAGGTCCGGGAGGTGATCCCGTTCACGACGGAGCCGGGCGTCCTGCTCGACGCCGTCGACCGGGTGAAGCCGTTCGGCAAGACGGCCTTCTACGACGCCCTGGTCCGGATGCCCGACAAGAGCCTGCTCGGAAAGAACGGCTCGCGGGCGATCATCCTCCTCACCGACGGGATCGACAACGCGTCCACGCTCTCGCAGCAGCAGCTGAAGGAGATCCTCGAAGGGATCGACGTGCCGGTCTACCCGCTCGGCCTCCGGAACGCGGCGGCGCTGCGCGGCTGGAAAGGGCAGGGGGCGCGGACGGGGGAGGCGCTGATTAACCTCGAGATCCTCGAGGAGATCGCGATGACGTCCGGCGGGCGGCTGGCGGTGTCCGACGACCCGAAGGATCTCCGGGATGCCATCACATTGATCGAGAACGATTTACGGTCTCAGTACCTGCTCGGATTCGCGCCCGCCGCCAAGGGTCAGGTAAGATTTCGGAGTCTTGCCGTCACTATGGCAAGACCGGTTCGAGTCGTGAAGATGAGGGCTGGCTTCAAGGGGACCGCTCCCCCCTATCGCAGCGGTCCCACGAACGGTCCCGAAACCGGCAGACCCAACTGACATGACACGCGAGACGAAGAAGGAGAGACCGATGAAGAGCACGATCCCCGTTTCTGGGGCCCTTGCGGCCGCGGTCGCCGTCGCCACGATGGCGCTGACCGGCTGCGCCACGACGTCGGACGTCGACAAGAGAATTGCCGAGGTCCAATCGAAGACCGACAAGAAGATCGAGTCGGTCGAGACGCAGGTCGAGGAGCTTCAGGAACAGCAGAAGGCGACCGATGGGAAGGTGGACGAGCAGGGCAAGCAGATCGAGCAGCTGGGCCAGTCCGCCGCCGAGGCGCTCAAGCGGGCGCAGGAGGCTGGCGTCCTGGCGAAGGGGAAGGTCGTCTTCCAGCAGTCGTTCACGGAGGACCGGATCCGCTTCAAGACTGCGTCTTACGAGCTGACGAAGGATGCCAAGGGAGCCCTCGACGAGTTCGCCGGGAAGGTGAAGGAGGTGGGCAAGGGGGTCTACCTCGAAATCCAGGGACACACCGACGACACCGGCGACTCGGCTTTCAACGACATGCTCGGCCAGCAGCGGGCCGAGGCGGTGCGGCGCTACCTCTCGCGCGAGCACAAGCTCCCGCTCGGCCGGATGTCGACGATCTCCTACGGCGACACGCTGCCGATCGAGGCGAACAAGACGGCCAAGGGGCGGTCAAAGAACCGCAGGGTCGTCATCGTCGTCCTCGAGTAGCCGTCTCCCCGCGTCCAGACGAATGTGAGCACGAAAAGGGGAACGATTGCGATCCTGACCGGGGGCGGAGATGTCCCTGGCCTCAATCCCGCCATCCGAGCCATCACGGTGCGGGCCTTGCGCGAGGGCTACCGAGTGGTCGGGATCCGCCGCGGGTGGGCGGGTCTCATCGACCTCGACCGGGACCAGCCCCAGCTCGACCCCGACTGCGCGGTGGAGCTGACCGAGGAGCACGTCAACAGGGTGGGCCGGACGGGGGGGACGTTCCTCCATACCTCGCGGATGCGCCCTTCCCATATGCCGAAGGCGAACGTCCCCGAGCACCTCCGGGGAAAGTACGCCGGCGAGATCAACGACCTGACCCCGGAGGTCCTCGCGAACATCGAGAGGCTCGGGATCGACGTCCTGATCCCGATCGGCGGCGACGACACCCTCTCCTACGGCGAGCGGCTCCACCGGGAAGGCGTCAAGGTGATCGCCATCCCGAAGACGATGGACAACGACGTGCCGGGGACCGACTACTGCATCGGCTTCTCCACGTGCGTGACCCGCACGATCGAAATGACCCACGCCCTCAGGACGTCGGCGGGGAGCCACGAGCGGTTCCTCGTCCTCGAAGTCTTCGGCCGCTATGCCGGCTTCACGGCGCTCCTCCCGACGATGGCCGGCGCCGCGAACCGGTGCGTCATCCCGGAGCACGAGTTCGACATCGAGCGGCTCGCCGAGCTGCTCGTGGCGGACCGGAGCACGAACCCTAGCAAGTACAGCGTTGTCCTGGTGTCCGAGGGAGCCAGAATCGCGGGGATGACCGAGATGATCTTCTCGGATCATGAGAAGGACGCCTATGGGCACAAGAAGCTGGGTGGGATCGGCGACGTCATCGCCGACAGGCTCAAGGCGCTTTCGCCGAAGTTCAACCACGGCCGCCGCGTGAACGTCATCAGCCAGCGCCTCGGTTACCTCGTCCGGTGCGGCGACCCCGACGCCCTCGACTCGATCGTCCCGATGGCCTTCGGCAATCTGGCGCTCGACCTGATCCTCTCGTCCAGGTACGGCCGCCTGGTGAACGTGCGCAACGGACGCTACGACAACGTCCCGATCGACGTGGTGACGAGCCGGAAGAAGATCGTCGACATCGACAAGTACTACGTCGCGGACCGGCTGCGCCCGCGCTACGAGAACTTCGAGAACCAGCCGGTTTTCATCATGACCAGTGATTACTGATCGGGGGGACCCGGGCCGGGTCCCCCCGCGCGTCGGGCTTCGCCCTCGCTCCCCCTCCGCGCCCCGGTAGGACTGAACGAGAAGCGACGGTCTCAGGCCGGGGTCGCGGCACCTTTCACGAGGAGCTCGTTCACACGCCGAGCGAAGCCGGCCGGGTCCTTGAGCTTGGAGCCCTCGGCTATCACCGCCTGCTCGAAGAGGAGCTTCCCGTAGGACTCGACGCGCGGGTCGTCGGGGCTCTTCTCGAAGAGCGCGCGGACGGCCTCGACGGCCGGGTGCGACCCGTTCAGCTCGAGGATCCTCTTCGACTCCTTT
>CALFNC010000253.1 GCA_937902605.1 uncultured Acidobacteriota bacterium
CAGCCATTCGTCCCGCCGTCATCCCCACTGGCTCAACTTCGTGCGGGTCGTGGATACCGTCGCCGTGGCAGCCAAGGCGGTTGCGCTAGGTGGGCGCGTGCTGGTCGAACCGCACATCGATCGCCATGGTGGCAAGCTGGCGGTCGTCGCCGATCCGACCGGAGCACCCTTTGGATTGATGGAGTGGTCGGACACCGATAGCAAAAAGGAGCCGAAATGAACATCGTGCTTCGACGTCTGAGGGTGAGTGCGCTCGGGTTCCTGCTGCTCACGGCGCTGTATGCCTGCTTGGTACCCGACGGCGGATATGTCGGGGGCGGCTACGAGCCGTCCGGGTATGCCTATGGCGGCTGGGGGCCGGGTTATCACGTGGGACCTGGCCGTGGCGGCGAACGTCGCGCGGCGCAGCCCGCTGCCCGTGCCTATCGGCCGGCTCCCCGGTCTCGCCCGGCGCCGTCGATTCCGACACGTCCGCACGTCCGTTGAAATAGATCCGAGAGGATTGCGCCTGGGGATGGAGCATTCGCCTCGAGTGTGAGAGCGGCTCGCTACGAGTCCACCTTCTTTTCCGCGATGCAGACCCGGTCACGCCCCCCCTGCTTGGCCCGGTAAAGGGCAATGTCCGCGTTCTGGATGAGGACATCGCGGCTCGTACCGTTCTGTGGAAAAGTCGCCAACCCCATAGAAAGCGTCACGTGCTCCAGGATCCGCTGGCCGTGGCGTACCTGCAACAGCTTGGCAGCCTCACGGATCTGCTCGGCCCGCCGCAACGTCACCTCTTCTGACGCGTCGTGCAGGACGATCGTGAATTCCTCGCCACCAAAGCGGCAGGCAATGTCATCGGATCGGGTCTGTCGCTGGAAGAAGCCACCCATCTCGCGCAAGAGTGCATCACCGGCATCGTGGCCAAAAGTGTCGTTAAAGCGCTTGAAGTGGTCGATGTCCACCATGATGATGCCGAGCGGCTTTCCTTGGCGTTCCGCGCCGCGCAGCTCCCGTGCCAGAGACTCTTCCATGTAGCGGCGGTTGAAGAGGCCGGTGAGGGGATCCCGTACCGACATGTGGTGAAGGGACTCCTGCAGTTTCAGTTTCGCCAGGGCCAAGCCCAGGTGCTCTCCCACCCTGGCCCCCAGGGCCTGCCGGTTCTCCCATCGTTCCTGGTCCGAAGATCCGAGCACGATGTGAAGCACTCCAAGCGCCGCCCCCTGGGCCATCATCGGCACACACAGATAGGGCGCGCTCTGGCTTGCCACGTGTTTGCAGCGCAAGCCGGACTCGACCTCTACGCGGCCGTGGATTCGCCCGCGCCGGAGGCTCCAGCAATCGTTCGCGGAGAACTCGCCTTCTTCGGGTGGGTGCTCTCCCCAGACGGCCACGGATTCGACCGTCTGCGCAGACGCTCCGAAGACGAACAGGGCCCCGGAGTCCTCGGGAAACAGCTGCCTCGCGAAAGCCCTGATCCCGGTATACGCTTCGGAACAGGTATTGCAGCTCTGCAGCAGATCACCCATCTGACCAAGCAAGTTGATCTCCGAATTGCGGTGCTCCAGCTCCTTCCCCCAGAGCACCAGGCGTTCATTCGCCTGGCGCAGCTCGAGGGCCTGTTCCGCCACCGTCGCCTCCAGCTCCTTGCGTTCGGTAATGTCGAAAAAGAGCCCGCTGACGTACTCCGCCCTCCCGTCAGGACCGCAGACGATCTGGCTTCGCTCGTGAACCCAGACTTGGCGTCCATCGGCGGCTCTCACGCGATACTCCCGAACGTAGGTCCGATTCGTCTTCAGGGCCTGGATGAAGGCCCTTCGCGCCCCTTCGCGGTCCTCTTCCCGGATCAGCTCCGTCCAGCTCCTCCCGCCGCGGCCGAATGACTCCTGCGCGTAACCGAGCAGCGCCTTCACCTTCCCGTCGAAGAGATCGATCGTGCCATCGAGATACCCCTTGAACGTCAGGGCAGGGATGTTGTCGACGACCATTCGGAAGTCCTGCTCCATCTTCCGAAGACTCTGCTCGAGGGTCTTTCGCTCGGTGATGTCGAAGAACAAACCGCCGACAGACTCGATTCTGCCGCCCGGATCACAGACGATCCGGCTCCGCTCGTGGATCCAGACCGTATCGCCCGCCTTGGTGCGGATCCTGTACTCCCGGGTATAGGTCTTGTCGCCCTTCAGCGAATCGACGAAGGCTTTCTTGACGCTGGCACGGTCCTCTTCGAACACCAGGTCCGACCACTTCAGCTGTCTCGTCGCGAACTCTTCCACGGCGTAGCCTGTGATGGCCTCCACCTTCCGATCGAAGAGATCGACGCTCCCGTCAGCATGACCCCGAAAGAGGACGGCCGGAATACTCTCGAAGACGATCTGAGATTTCCAGTCTATTTGTGTTGGTGCCCCATTCACGTCCCACCCGCCTTTCGGTGAGACTGTACGCCGTTTTCGTCAGCCCCGGCCGCGATCCTCGCCGGCAGCGCGAACGAGAACGTCGCCCCCTGCCCGACGGCGCCTTCCGCCCAGACCCGTCCTCCGTGCCGGACCACGATCCGCTGCACCAGCGCCAGGCCCACGCCCGTCCCCTCGAATTCGTTCATCCCGTGAAGGCGCTGGAAGACCCCGAAGAGCTTCCCGGCATAGGCCATGTCGAATCCCGCCCCGTTGTCCCGCACCCGGTACACGGCGGTGTCCCCCTCCATGATCCCCTCCACCTCGATGACGGGCCTCTCCTTCCCCGCCGAGAACTTGACCGCGTTCGAGAGCAGGTTGACCCATACCTGCTTCACCAGCGCCGGATCCCCGTCGGCCTCGGGCAGATCTCCAACCCTGAAGTCGATCCTGGCTCGCCTCTCGGCATCCCCGACGGCCTCCCCGAACGCCGAGCGGGCCATCTCCTCCATGTTCAGCCGGCTGCAGCGCATCTCGCTCCGGCCGATCCGCGAGAACGCCAGCAGGTCGTCGATGAGCCGCGCCATCCTCCGCGCGTTCGTTCGCACGACCCCCAGCAGGCGCTGCGCCTCGGCGTCGACCTGGCCCCCGTACTTCTCGACCACCTTCGCCGAGAACCCCTCGATCGCCCGGAGCGGCGCGCGCAGGTCGTGCGACACGGAGTAGGAGAACGCCTCCAGCTCTTTGTTGGCTGCCTCCAGCTGGACCGTCCGCTCGCGCACACGCTGCTCCAGGTCGGCGCTGAGCTGACGGTACTTCGCTTCGCTCTGCCGAAGCGCCACCTCCGTTCTCGTCTGGTCCTCCAGCAGGCTCAGCAGCGCCCGTCGCGACCGGTCCGCCTCCTCGAGAAGACGGATTCTTTCGGTCCGGACCGCCAGCGCCTGCTCTTCTAGCTTCCTGCGCTCGGTGATGTCCCGGGTGTAGCTCAGAATGTGCGGCACGCCGTCGAGGTCGATGACCGCCGCCGACATCAGGCCGACGCGAACGCTCCCATCCTTGCACCGGAAGCGGGCCTCGAGATTCTCCACCCGGCCTTCGGCCCTCAATCCCGCAACCAGCCTGTCCCGGTCGTTGGGGCTCTCCCAGATGCTCAGCTCCAGGGAGGTCTTTTCGAGGACCTCATCCGATGTATAGCCCGTGATCCGCGTGAACCCGGAATTGATGGAGACGTACATCCCGTCGTCGCGACGGTTGATGTTGACGGCGTCGGGGCTGAGCAGGAAGGCGTTCCGGAACTTCTCTTCGCTGGCGCGGAGGGCCGCCTCAGAGCGATCACTCGCCCGTCTCGCCCGGGAGGTCACCCAGATCACTCCGGCCGATAGCAGGGCGGTGCCGCAAACCGTGAGACCGAATCCCAGACCGAGCGGACCGGTATGCGCCCGCCTGTATCTCCAGAAGATGAACGCGAACGGGACGACGGACAGGAAGATGACGCCCCAAGCCCAGGCAACCGAAGGCGAGGAGACCCCGGATGGCGCGGGGCGGGCTGGAGGGGAGCCGGCCCTCTTCATCCCGAAGAGGTCTCCGGGTCGCGGTCGGTTTCCGCGCTTGCGAAACGAGGCGGCCGGCCCGCTTCGGTGAGCAGCTCGTTCACCTCGCGCTTGAGCTCCAGGATGCGCATCTCGCGGCCGAGGGTCGCCTCGTGCCAGCGGCGCAGCTCATCCAGCTGGACCGCCAGCGTCTCCTCCGCGCGGTGTCGCTCGGTGACATCCTGCACCGTCGAGATCATCAGGTCCTGGTCGAGCAGCGGGATGTTGATGGCGGTGACGACCTTCTGCTCACCGGCCCGCGTCGTGATCGAAATGTTCTCCCAGCACATCCGCGCTGCGTGTCCGGTCGCAATATCGCTCATGATGCGCGCGCGGATCTCCTCCCGGAACACCGGGTCGAGATAGACCTCCTCGAAAAAGTCGGCGACGTTTTCGAGGCTCCCCGGAGCGACTCCGTAGATCTTCTCGAAATTGCCGCTCACGTACACGGGCTTTCCGTCGTGGATCGTGTTTACGGCGAACCCGATCGGGGCGTTCTCCAGCAGGGTCTCGATGAAGGCGTTCCGTCTCTTCAGCTCCTCTTCCGCTCTCTTGCGCTCGGAGATGTCGGTGATCGTGCCCGCGATGCGAAGGGCATTCCCTTGCGCGTCACGGGTCACCACCTTCGCCCGGGGCAGCACCCACTTCCACTCGCCGGATTTCATGCGGAACCGTAGCTCCTCCCGGAAGAGGGGGGCCCGGCCCTTGAGGTTCGCCGTCAGGCGCTCCCTCGTCCGCGGCATGTCGTCCGGATGGATCAGATGGGTCCAGAGCTGGGCGGATTGGGGCAGCTCCTCGCGTTTGTAGCCCAGGATCTCGCAGCCCGGCGGAGAGAGATAGACCTCGCCGGTTTCCATCTGGACGTCCCAGAGACCGTCGCTAGCGCCATCCAGGGCGAGCCGAAGCCTGCTTTCGCTGCTCTCCAAAGCCGCCGTTCGCTTCGCCACCAGCTCCTCCATAACGTGACTCTCTCCTCGCAGGCGGTCCTCGGCCTGCTTGATCCGCACCATCGCCTTGACCTGCGCCGTCAGCTCGCCCGGGTCCACCGGCTTGGCCAGGAACGCGTCGCCTCCGATCTCGAGGGCCCGGATACGGTTCGCGGAATCGGTATTCTGGTCGGTCAGAAAGATGACCGGGATGTGGCCCGTGGACGGGTCTTTCTGGAGCGCCCGGCAAACCTCGAAGCTATCCATCCCCGGCATCTTGATGTCGAGGAGGATCGTGTCGGGCTGAAACGTCCGCGCCTTCTCGATTCCCTCTTTTCCGGACGAGGCCGTCTCCGTTTCGCATCCCGGGAGATAGGTCCGCAGCAGCGCCGACAAGGAGACGAGGTTGTCGGCGAGGTCGTCGATGGCGAGGATCTTCATTAGTTCACTCCCCTGAAGGGCCTTCCCGGCGCCCGAGCTAGCGATCGGGCCAGCTGTGCTCAGAGCGGCCTCCTCCGCGAGCGCCTAGGTTTCACCTGACTTCGAGTTGGCGAGTTTCCGGGGTCGACCCAATCGTCCAGAGAAACCAGTCTACGCCGTTCCTCGCCGCCGAGGAGCGAGGCAGACGCCCCTCTCCGCTGGACGGTGCAGAATCTCATCGCTGCCGATGCGTATTCACGAATCGAATGGTGACCTCGGACCGGGCGGTCGCGGGACCCTTATCGCGCTCGTCTGGCCGCTCCTTCTGACGGCAGCCGTCTACCTCTTCTGGAACACCTCCATCGTCTTCCCGCTCAAGATCTTCACGGTCTTCCTGCACGAGCTCTCGCACGGGCTCGCGGCGATCGCCACCGGCGGATCGATCGAGCGGATCGAGCTCTCGGCGGACGAGGGCGGCGTCTGCTGGACCCGGGGAGGTTCGAGGTTTCTCGTTACCTCGGCCGGCTATCTCGGCAGCCTTCTCTTCGGGGCGCTCTTCGTCGTCATCGGCGGACGGGCACGGCCCGGCGTCCAGCGTGCGGTCGTGGCCCTCGCGGGACTCGTCGTCCTCAGCGCCACGTTCCTCTGGGTCCGGACGGCGTTTGGTTTCCTCTGGGGACTCCTGACGGCGGGGGCGCTCCTCGGCATCGCCCTATGGCTCTCCGCAGGGATCTCGGTGTTCGTCCTCCGCCTCCTCGGAATCACCAGCGGGCTGTATGCGATCTGGGACATCGAGATCGGAAGAGCGTCGTGTAGGGAAAGAGTGTAGATCTCGGTGG
>CALFNC010000254.1 GCA_937902605.1 uncultured Acidobacteriota bacterium
TCGGCGTGCTCCTCGATCGCTGAATGCCCCGTCGAAACCGGGACGCCCCCAATCGCGATGAGAGTAACACGCTTGGGTGGCGCGCCTTGACGTCGCGGATTCCTCTCCGTTACCGTCGCCTCGATGAGGGATGACCCCGTTTCCACTCCCCGAATCCTGATCGTCATGACCACCGTCGGGACCCAGGAGCAGGCGCTCGACATCGCGAACCACCTCGTCGACAAGAGGCTCGCCGCTTGCGTCAACATCGTGCCCGGCGTCCGGTCGATCTTCCGCTGGAAGGGGGAGGTGATCGACGACACGGAGTTCCTTCTTCTCGCGAAGACGGTCGAGGAGCGTTACGAGGAAGTCTCCGCGGCGATCAAGTCGCTCCACGCATACGAGCTACCGGAGATCCTCGCCTATCCCGCGCCGCTGGCCGACGGCCCCTTCGCCGCCTGGGTCGGAGGCGCGACGAATCGTGTCGAGGGCAGCAGGGGCCGGTCCCGCAAGTAGCAAGAGGCGGGGATGGCCTTCGCCCGTCCCCGCCCGAATGTCGCTGGATCGTTTCGGTCTTACCGGCCGCCAGAGGCGCGGCGGTCGCGGTAGCAGTCGCGGCAGTAGACCGGCTTGCCGTTCGTCGGGTTGAACGGAACCTGGGTCGCCTTGCCGCACGCGTCGCAGGTGACGCTGTAGAGCTGGCGGGAACCGCCATCTCCGTAGCCACCGCTCTTGCGCTTGTCGCGGCACACCTTGCAGCGCTTGGGCTCATTGGAGAATCCCTTCTGGGCGTAGAACTCCTGCTCGTTCGCCGTGAAGGTGAAGGGGCCGGCGCAGTCGATGCAATTGATGGTCTTGTCCGTGTACATGGAATGACTCCGTGGTCGTCTCTTACGACCGGGGTGGAAAAGCGGGCGCTTCCCTCTCGCCGCGCGAGGGGGCGTTACGCCCGTTCATGACCGGGAAACGTTTACCGGCTCCGGGACTTCGGGAGGCTACGGTGGGGTTGTTTCCCTGATGGGACCCCGCGGGACTGGAAATGAAGAAGATCCTCCTCGAGCTAGATAGACTCCGTGAGCCGAACGAGGGTTCCGGGGGTTGGACCACGGAATGCCACGGGCCGTGACGTAATCAGAACCAAGTTTTCGAGAAAGTGCAAGGAAAAAAACCGGCCATTCAGCGCTTTACGGAGCGGGGAACGTAGATCCGGGTTCCTCGAAACGGTTTCACGAGCTGCTGGACGAGGTCCTCGAGGTCGTCCTTCCGCTGAACGAAGTCGATCTCGTTCGTATCGATGACCAGGAGAGGCGTCGCGGTGTAGTGGTAGAAGAAGTAGTTGTAGGCCTCGATCAGGCTCTTCAGATAGGTCGACGTGATCCCTTTCTCGTAGGCCCGCCCCCGCCTCCGGATCCTGGACAGGCAGGTATCCACCGAAGCCGTCAGGTGGACGACGAGGTCGGGACGGGGGACGTTCTCCGAGAGGGGACCGTACAGGCGGTCGTAGAGCGACATCTCGGCGTCCGTCAGCGTCAGGGACGCAAAGAGCTTGTCCTTGGAGAAGGTGTAGTCCGCGACGACGAGGTGGCGGAACAGGTCGATCTGCGCGATCTCGAGCTGTTGCTGATACCGGGAGAGCAGGAAGTAGATCTGGGCCTGGAACGCGGACCCCTTCTTTCCGGCATAGAAGTCGCTCAGGAAGGGGTTCTGGACGTCCTCGAGGATCTGCGTTCCCGAGAACCTCTTTGCCAGCAGGCCGACGAGCGACGTCTTCCCGACGCCAATCGGGCCCTCCACGGCGATGTGCCGCTGTGGAAACTCCTCGGGTGAGGGAGCGGCCAAGATGGCGCGAGATTACCTCGACGGCGCCCCGGACACGAGAACATCCACGATCCCCAGGGCCGAAAAGACCACGGACAGCCATCCGTTCGCCGCGAAGAAGGCTGCGTTCACCTTCGAGAGATCGTCCGGAGAAACCAGCTGATGTTGCCGGACGAGAAATGCCCCGGCGGCGATGACGCCAGCTCCCAGGGCGAGCCCGCCATGGGCCAGCACGAAGACTGCGTAGTAGAGGCCGAGCGCCAGTGCGTGCAGGACAGCCGCCGCGAGAAGCGATCTTCGGACGCCGAACGCGGAGGGGATCGAACGGAGCCCCTGGCCGCGATCGAAGGTTTCGTCCTGGAGGCTATAGATGACGTCGAACCCTGCCACCCAAAAGAGAACCGCGACGCCGAGAACTACCGGAAGGAGAGCGAACGCCCCGCGAACCGCAACCCACGCCCCGACCGGCGCGATTGCGAGCGACAGGCCGAGGAACACGTGCGCTCCCCAAGTGAACCGCTTCGTGAAGGAGTAGCCCAGGATGGCCAGGAGGGCCAGTGGTGAGAGGGCCAGACAGAGCGGGTTGAGGCACCAGGCCGCGAGGACGAAGATGGCCGAGGACGCCGCGCAGAACACCGCTGCCTGAGCCACCGTGATGATTCCGGCGGGGATCTCCCGGCTCGCCGTCCTTGGGTTCGCCGCATCGACCCTGCGATCCGCGATCCGATTGAACGCCATCGCGGCCGACCGGGCGCCGACCATCGCGACAAGGATCCAGAGGAGCTTCTCGGCGGGAGGGAAGCCGCCGGCTGCGAAGAAGGCTGACAGCAGAGCGAACGGAAGGGCGAAGAGCGTGTGCTCGAACTTGACGAGGGAAAAGAAGTCCGCGACGCTCGGATGCGGCTGGAGGAGATCGGGGGCCTGCGACACTTAGAGAGGGGATTCTAAAGAAAGTTGGGGCGGTAACGCCGGCCCGCGTTACCGCCCCGTGCGGAGGAGTGAGAGTCCCTGGTCGAAAAAGCGATTGGGTCGCAATCTCGGGGACTGAAAGTAATATGGACCCAGGCCCGGAAAACTTCCACTATTTATCGGTCTAGAAGTACACAGAAAGTGGTATGGCTAAATTCAAGCCCATGGGATGGCTATCGCTATACCTTGGTATCGTCCGGGAGGCGACTGCTGGCCGGCCAGAGGGGCGGCGCGCTCTCGACGACGAACCGGGTCAACTCCCGGCGGTCCCTCGTCCCAGTCTTCTTCAGGAGCCTTCCAACGTGGAACTTGACCGTCGCTTCGGCGATTCCGAGCCGGCGCGCAATCTCCTTGTTCGAGAGCTCTTCCTTCAGGCCATCCAGGACCCTCTGCTCCGCCCGCGAGAACGCCCGGCCGACACCGTCGAATCCCAGCGACGCGATCCGGTCGATCCACTGCGATAGGACGGCCCGCGGCGTCCATACCGACCCCTCCCTCACGGCGGCCAGCGCCAGGAGCACCTCGTCGCCGCTGGCGACAGCGGGAAGCACCCCCTTGATGCCGAGGAGGAAGCACGGGAAGACGGTTCCCGCGTTCACGTCCGAGACGAACGCGACCGTCTTCATCTCCGGGTATTTTGTCTTCAGGGTCTCGTACTGGTGTCTCGTTTCGCCGACACCGCTCCGGAAGTCGACGAGGGCGAGCTGCGGGGGGCTCTCCCCGGCGTCAGTGAGACGGACATCGTACCCCTCCGCCCGGAGGAACGCCGCCAGGCTGCTCTCCCTCCACGGGTCGGTCTCGAGAAGGAGGAGCGGGGTGCCCTTCTGGGAGAACGGCCGGTGGCGCGGGACAGCGGTCACGGGGCCCCCTTCCATCGATAGCTCTCGGTCTCGATCGAGACCGAGAGAAGGTCCGCGACCCTGAGGAGGTACGCGTCGATCGCTTCGTCGAGGGTGGCGACGGCGTAGAACGCGGGGACGACGGGGGCGACCACGGCTCCGGCCTGCGTCGCTCGGAGGATGTTCTCGGCATGGACCAGAGAGAGCGGGGTCTCGCGTAGCCCGAGAACGAGTCTTCTTCGTTCTTTCAGGCAAACGTCGGCGGCCCGTTGAAGGAGACCCCGCGAGAGGCCGTTTGCTATCGAGGCGAGCGTCCCGGCGGAACAGGGGAGGACGGCCATGCCGAGCGTCCGGTACGAGCCGGAAGCGATCGGCGCGTCGATCGCCTCCGACGGGTGGATCCGGACCCGGCTCGCGAATTCCGGAGCGAGCCCAGCCGCAGCGACGAAGTCTGCCGCGGTCTTGATCCCTCGAGAGGTCTCGTCGCGGGCGACGAGGAGCGCCCTCCGCGAGACGACGAGGTGGAGGACGTCGATCTCAGGTGACGTAGTGAAGAGGACGAGGGCGCGGAGCGCGAGCCTCGAGCCGCTGGCACCCGAGACCCCGAGTATCAATTCTCTTACCCTTTCCAACACCTCTCCCGTCTCGATGAGATGGTAGCGCAGCGATCGGTTGAGCCCCACCCCGGACCGCGCTGACAGGCATTCCTGTCACCTTTACCCCGTTTGGTTCATCGCGATTCCGACCAGGAGAGAGCTGGGCGGATTCGTTGCGGCGCCCCGGGGACCGACAAGAGATCCTGTCGATGAGCGCTGACACCAGCCTCCAGATCCCGGAGCAGTCGTCTACAAACAAGGGACTTAGCCGTCTCAGGTCATGCGGGGCACGGCGCGTGCTTTTCCCTCGGCATCGGCCCCACGAAGCCATTCGCAAAGAAAGGGGGTGACGCGGTGACCTAGACGACGAAGAAAGCAAGCCAGTCGAAGGAAGGAACAGGCCTCGAGTCGGGATCAAGTCGAACCACGACAGAACGTTCACGAAGACCACAACGAAAAGGAGAAAGAAATGTCTCTCAAGTCCATCGCCCGCTCTCTCGCGCTGCTCTCGGCCGTCTCGGTCACGAGCGGACTCCTCTCGGCCCCTGCTCCCGCGGAGACCGAGACCAGCAGGAAGACCGTCAATATCAACCAGGCAACGGCCGACGAGCTGGCGCGGCTCCCCCGGGTCGGCTCGAAGCTGGCTGGCCGGATCGTCACGCATCGCTCGCAGCACGGTCCGTTCAAGCGCGCCGAGGATCTGATGGCCGTCAAAGGGGTCGGCGAGAAGAAGTTCGCCTCTCTCAAGCCGTACCTCGCCGTGTCCGGCTCCACGACCTTGACCGAGAAGGTCTCGTTGGCGAAGGGAAGCCGCCCCGCGACTCGTCCCCGCGCTCCGGGAAAGGCCCCCAAGAAGGCGTCGGACACCGCCTCTGCCGCGAAGTAGCCGCCGCCCGCCGCGGCGTGGCCGGACGGCCGCGCCGCGGCCATCTTCTCCCATCGACGACTCACCCGGCTCGCCGGGTGGAGAAAGGGATACCCCGATGACGCAGAGAAATCCGGAGGACAACGGGTTCTCCCTGATGGAGCTGACCACCGTCCTCGCGATCCTCGCCTGCATGGCGATGCTCTCGATCCCCGCGGCCGCCGAGATCTCCCGGCAGCTGACGATGCGAGCGGCCTGCAACGAGATCGCTACGATCTTCACGCGCGCCCGGGCCAAGGCGGCCTTCGAGCACCGCGACGTCGGCATCCGCTGGACCTCCGTCGGAGGCGACGTGACGTTTGCGGTCTACCAGGACATGAACGGGAACGGCGTTCTCACCGAGGAGATCCGCAAGGGGATCGACGTCCTCGTGGAGGGGCCCGTTTCGATGAACCGGCGGTACCCGGGAATCAGCTTTTCCTTCCTCTCTGGATTCACGGCCCTCGACCCGAACGGCGATTCGATCGGTAATCTCTCCGACCCGATCAGGTTCGGCCGCTCCGATATCTGCACGTTCACCCCGCTCGGGAACGCGTCGCCCGGCTCGATCTACCTCTCAAACGGCCGCAACCGGCAGGCGATCGTCCGGATCAGCCCGTCGTCGGCCCGGATTCAGATCTTCGAGTGGGAGACGGGACGCAAGGTGTGGAATCGTCTGTGACGCCGCCTCGCATTCGATCCTCCGCCAGAGCCATCCGCTCGGGCGTCCCGAGGTCGAACCAGAATCCCCCTTCCACGCATGGGACTAGGCGGAACGCGCGCTCGCCGCGGGCGATCGACGGGACCAGGACGTCACGCGCCAGCTCGGTGCGGCCCGGCGGGATCAGGTCGAGGAGGCGTCGGGTCGCGCACTGGACGCCGGTGAACAGCCACGGCCCCGTCACCTCCGCCCGCGGCCGCTCTCCGACGGCTCGGAGACGACCACGCTCTCCCCACAGGGGCGTCTCCCTCTCCGGCGCCGGATTCGGCAGGACCGCCATCGCCGACCACGTCTCGGGCTCTGACGCAGCCTCGACCAGCGGCGCCAAGGGGATGTCCGTGAAGAGGTCTCCGTTGACGACGAGGAACGCCTCTCCCGGCAGGAGGCCCGCATCCGCCGCTCGCCGGATCGCACCTGAGGTCCCGAGGATCTCGGGCTCCCTCGAGAACGAGACCGGGACGCCCCGGTACGACGGCCCGACGGCCGTCTCTAGGACGTCGGCGAGGTGGTGGCTATTGACGACGAGGGCGTCGACTCCCTCTCCGATCAGGTGGTCGAAGAGACGAAAGAGGATCGGCCGGCCGAGAAAGGGGAGCAGCGGTTTCGGCGTCGTCAACGTCGCCGGGCGGAAGCGAGTCCCGTAGCCGGCTGCGAGGACGAGGGCGATCAACGAAACACCATGTCTCGCGGGAGCGACGGGTCCTGACCGCGGGCCGCGAGGTAGAGCGCCGCATACGACTCCGGGAGGAACTCGCTCTCCCCGACCCCCAGCTCGGAGGCGAGCCCGCGGATTGCGGCCTCGTCTCCCTCGATCTCCGCGAAGAGGCCGATTGGCGTCTCGTCGATGACGACCAGCGGCCTGGCGGGATCGCCGAATCGCCAGGGGGTCCGGCGCTTCTCATACCGGAAGACCGGCTGGAGGCCGAGCTCGGCCAGAAGCGCCGCGATCATCCCCGCATCACCCACCTCGGTTTCCAGCTCGACCCGGGACCGGACCCCGGCCCGGATCTCCTTGGGACCCTTGAACGTGAGAAGCGCGGTCCCGGCCGTCTCGCGGATCCGGATCGCGGAACCTCTTCGCTGGAGGGACCCGTCCCGGTCGTCGAGGAGGACATCGCGTTCGAGCGCGGAGCCTCCTGGCACCGCACCGAGCCGCCGGAGCCGTTGTTCCAACGCGTCGCGGTCTGCGACGCGGAACTTCACCTCGGTCTCTCGCGGAAGTTCGCCGCAGCCGGTCTTCATTGGTCCCTAGAATACCGGCCGTGCCTCGCTATCGGCTCTCCGGCCTCCGGGTCGACGTCTCCCATCCCGTCGATGCGGGGCTGGTTGCGCGGATCCTCCACCTGCCGGTCGATACAGTCACCTCTCTCAAGCTCGTCCGGAGGTCGCTCGATGCCCGCCAAAAACCGGACCTGGTGTACGAGGTGGTCCTCGAATTCGAGGTGTCGACGTCCGTCGAGATAAAGGTGCGCCCACCCCTGTCGCTGGAGGAGGCCG
Organism: uncultured Acidobacteriota bacterium; assembly: GCA_937902605.1. GTDB lineage: Bacteria > Acidobacteriota > Thermoanaerobaculia > UBA5066 > UBA5066 > CAIMWE01. Next base: position 7,324 of record CALFNC010000254.1, read on the forward strand.
AGCCGCCCCGGGCTCCGGAGCTCTTGCTCCCTCCATCCGGGCACGCCTCCCGGATCGCCGTCGTCGGGACCGGACCCGCCGGCCTTTTCGCGGCCCTCGCGCTCGCCGACGCCGGCTACCGGCAGCTCATCCTCGAGCGAGGAGACCCGGCCGAGGAGCGTTACCGTAGGGTGATGCGGTTCTGGAAAGGGGTAGCGTTCGACCCTGAGTCCAACGTCCAGTTCGGCGAAGGAGGAGCCGGCACCTTCAGCGACGGCAAGTTGGCGTGCGGGAAGCGCCTCGACAAGATCGCTGTCGTTCTCCGTACCCTCCACCGCTTCGGCGCCCCAGACGGCGTTCTCTACGAGGCCAAACCGCACATCGGGACCGACCGCCTCGTCGTCGTTCTCCGGAACATCCGTGCGTATCTCCTCGGCCGCGGCGCCGAGGTTCGGTACCGGTCGAAGGTCGTCGACATCGTGAGAGCGCGCACGGACGGTCCGCTGAGGGCACTGGTCCTCGCGAACGGGGACGAGGTTCCCGTCGACCTCGCGATCCTCGCCCTCGGACACTCCGCGAGGGACACCGTGGCGATGCTCCTCGAACGGGGCGTCGCAGCGACTTCCAAAGCCTTTGCGATGGGGGTCAGGATCGAGCACCCGCAGGACGCGATTGACCGCATCCAGTACGGCCGCCTGTCGAGTTCCTGCGGCGTGGCACCCGCCGACTACAAGCAGACGCACGTCGCCTCCAACGGCCGCGGGGTCTACACGTTCTGCATGTGCCCCAGGGGGCAGGTGATCGCCTGTTCG
>CALFNC010000255.1 GCA_937902605.1 uncultured Acidobacteriota bacterium
TCTTCCGATCTGGACGGTCTCGGAGACCCGGGTGGTGCGCCCGTCACTGTACAAGTTCGTGGACGAGGCCGCGGTGGCCGCCCTCAAGGCCGCTCGTTTCGAGCCGGCGACGAAGGACGGAGTCCACGTGAAGATGTGGAAAGCCATCACGATCGACGTCAAACCGTGAACCGCGCCTCGCTCGCCCAGCGACGATTCATCGAGTAAGAAATAGGAGAGACGGATGAGCCTGAACGAGGAACAGAGGAAGTTCTACGAGAACACGCTCAAGGTGACGAAAAAGGAGATCTCCGACCTGGAGGCGAACATTCAGGAGGAGCTCGCGAAGGTCAAAGAACGGCTCGCGGAACTCCAGAACGCGCAGAAGGCGGCCCGCCAAATGTACGCGGCGGCTTGCCTTCGGCTCGGGATCCAGAACGACCTCGAGGAGGCCGAGGAGTCCTGATCGCCCGGCGGCTCCTCCTTGCAGCCGGAGGAGCGCTCGCCCTCGCGTCGCCGCTCCTGGCGACCGCTCCGGCGGCCGGAGCCGATCGGGGCAGCCCCCCCCGGAAGATCATTGCGATCGCCCCCTCGGCGGCGGAGATCCTTTTCGCACTGGGGGAAGGTGACCGCGTCATCGCGGTGCCGGACCTAGCGATGGACCTCCCTGGAGCCGCGGGAAAAGTGCGGATAGGCGGCTTTACACCCGACCTAGAAAGGATCGTCGCTCTCGCCCCCGACCTCGTCGTCGCCTCCCGGGACGGGACCGACCGGGCCGCCTTCGAGCGGGTTCGGGCGCTCGGATTCCGGGTCGTCGTGACGGGCGGGAGAACGCTCGATGGGATCTTCGACGACATCCGGACCGTAGGAGCAGCCCTTGGGATAGAGCGGCGCGCGGACGAGCTCGTGGCGTCCCTTCACCAGCGGTTGGGCAGGGCGCGGGAGAGGATCGCCCAGTCCGCCCAAAGGCGGCCGATGCCGTCCGTCCTGATCCTCATCTGGCCCGATCCGCCGGTGGTTGCGGGCCCGGCGAGCTACCTAGGCGATCTTCTTCGCCAGGCCGGGCTCCGGAACGCGGCCGACGACGCAGGGGAGTGGCCTCGGGTTTCATTCGAAACGCTGGCGCGGTGGGACCCTGGGCTGATCGTCCGTCCCAAAACGCGGGAAAACGCCGACGCGTTTCGCCAGGCCTTCCAGGCGAATTCCCTCTGGAGACTGGTCCCCGCGGCGCGGGATGGGCGCGTCGTCTCGATCCCGGGGAACTGGCTAGAGCGGCCCGGTCCCCGCCTGATCGACGCCCTCGAGGCGCTGACGGACCGGATCGGGTCCTCTTCCCCATGATTCCGACGGCCAGGGGCTGGAGGCGAGGTCTCCCGTTCGCGCTCGCGGCACTCGCCGCCGCCGCCGCCGCCGCGGTCTCGCTCCTGGTCGGGAGCATCCGAATCCCTCCCGAGAAGGTCGTCGCTGCGCTGCTGGGCTCGGGAGACGTCCCGACACTCGCCATCGTTCGCGAGATCCGGTTGCCGAGGACTCTGTTGGGTCTGCTGGTCGGCGGTGCCCTCGCCATGTCGGGCACGTCGCTTCAGGCCCTCCTGCAAAATCCGCTCGCCGATCCGTTCCTCCTCGGCGTTTCCGGCGGGGCGGCATGCGGCGCGCTGGTAGGGTCGCTCCTCGCCGTCTCCTCGCCCACTGGCCCGTCCGTGCTGGTCGGGCCGATGGCCGCCTTCCTCGGTGCGCTGGCAGCGGTCGCCCTGGTTGGGGCCGGGGCCTCAGTGCGCGGTCGTCTCGACCGGAACCGGCTTCTCCTCTCGGGCGTGGTCGTCAACGCGCTCGCCTCGGCGGTGCTCCTCTTTCTCCTCTCCTTCGGGAACGCCGACCAGACCCGCGGCTTCGTCTTCTGGATGCTCGGGTCCCTGGCCGGCGCCACGCGGGACGGCGTCGTGTCGATGGCGATCTATGCGGCGGCCGGCGGGCTCGTGCTCGTCGGCCTCTCCCGGTCGCTCGACGCATTGACGCTCGGCGACGACACCGCCTTCACACTCGGGATCAGCGTCGAGCGGACGAAGCGGATCGCGTACGTGGCAGCCTCCCTCCTGGCCGCCGCCGCGGTCGCGCAGGCCGGCATCATCGGGTTCGTCGGGCTCTTGGTCCCGAACGCCGTCCGTCTCGTCGCTCGGGGCCACGTTCGCGTCCTCCTCCTTTCGTTCCTTGTGGGCGCCGCCCTCCTCGCCGCCTCGGACGTGTTCGCGCGGACGGTCTTCTCCCCGTCCGAGGTGGCCGTCGGAGCGGTCACCGCCCTGCTCGGGGCGCCGGCGTTCCTGGTCCTCTTGAGACGGAGGAGCTGACTTTGGCCGCCGGCTCGATCCGCTATCTCCTCCGAAATGTCTCGGCCACCTACGGACGGCGGGAGGCCCTCTCCGGGGTCGACCTCGACCTCGCGAAGGGCGAGGTGGTGGCGCTGCTCGGGGAGAACGGCTCGGGGAAGTCCACCCTGCTGAAGCTCCTCGCCGGTCTCCTTGCGCCGTCGTCGGGCAGGCTGACGCTCGACGGCCGTCCGGTGGGCGAGCTGGCCAGAAGAGATGCGGCGCGCAGGATCGGATACCTGCCCCAGTCGTTCGAGCCGCTCTTCCCTGCGAGTGCCCTCGAGATGGTCCTCCTGGGCCGGACCGCCTACCTCGGCCTCCTCGGAGCTCCCAGGGCCAACGACCACGCCGCGGCGCGGCGAGCGCTAGAGGAGACCGACACGGCTGCCTTCGCCAGCCGGGACGTCCGGGAGATGAGCGGAGGAGAGCGGCAGCGCGTCTTTCTGTCGCGTGTCCTCGCGGGGGAGACGGACGTTCTGCTCCTCGACGAGCCGGCGGCGAACCTCGATCCGAGGCACCGCTTCCTCGTCGTCCGGGTGCTCCGAAGAAGGGCGGCCGCCGGCGGGCTGGTGGTCTTCTCGACGCACGAGCTGGACGTCGCCGCGGCCGCGGCGGACCGGGTCGTCCTCCTCCGCGAGGGGCGCGTTGTCGATATCGGCCCCGTTCGCGATACCCTGACGGCGGAAGCGCTCACCCGGCTCTTCGGCGTCCCGGCGATCGTCTCGATGAGTCCGTCGGGTAGGCCGCTCGTCTCCCTGGCCGGCGGCGAGCCGGGGTAAACTCCCCAGTTCCGCATGTGGTTCAGAAAGAAGACCCCGCGAGCCATCCGGGACCCCAAGACCTCTGCCTCCCTCGGCGAGGGGCTCTTCCTCAAGTGCGAAGGGTGTCGCGAGACCTTGTACGTCAAGGAGCTGGAGAAGAACCTGCGCGTCTGCCCGAAGTGCGCCTTCCACTTCCGGCTCCCAGCCGACGACCGCCTCCGGCTCTTGCTCGACGGCGAGAAGTTCCAGCTCCTCTTCGGGGACGTCCGGCCCTGTGACCCGCTCAAGTTTCGCGACTCGAAGAAGTACCGCGACCGGTTGAAGGAGTACGAGGCCCGGACCGGCCGCCCGGACGCGGTCGTCGCCGCCCGGGGCACGATCGAGGGGATCCCGGCCGTCGTGACCGTCCTCGACTACGCGTTCATGGGGGGATCGATGGGC
>CALFNC010000256.1 GCA_937902605.1 uncultured Acidobacteriota bacterium
CGATCGACAAGTACCCGATCGTCGTCGGCGAGTACACGAGCCAGTGCAGCTACGCCGTCGCCGGCGTGGCCGAGAAGTACAAGGTGCCCTATCTCGTCGTGACGGGCGCCGCGGACAAAATCACTCAGCAGGGGTGGAAGAACGTCTACCGGCTCAACCCGCCCGCGAGCCTCTACAACATGGGTGTCTTCAGCTTCTTCGAGAACGTGGCCAAACCGAAGACGATCGCGATCCTCTACGAGAACACCGACTTCGGAACCAGCACGTCGAAAGCGATGAAGGAATATTGCGACGCGCACGGGGTGAACGTCGTTCTCTTCGAGGGCTACCAGGCCGGCGGCGTCGACTTCAAGCCGATCCTGCAGAAGGTCAAGTCACTCCGGCCCGATGTCGTCTACATGGTGTCGTACCTGATGGACGCCTCTCTCCTCATGCGCCAGTCCAAGGAGCTCGACATCAATCCGCAAATCTTCATCGGCGGCGGCGCTGGTCACACCCTTCCGGAGTTCCTGCAGAACGCGGCCGAGGCGTCGGAATACTGCATGTCGGCGACGCTCTGGACGCCCCAGGTGAAGTATCCGGGCGCCAAGGAGTTCTTCGACAACTTCAAGAAGAAATTCGACAAGGAACCCGACTACCACGGCGCCGAGGCGTATGCGGCAGCTTATGTTCTCGCCGATACGCTGAAGCGAGCAAAATCCTTTACCGCCGACGACATCAGGACCGCGCTCTCCGAGACGGACATGATGACCGCCTTCGGACCGGTCAAGTTCGTCTCCTGGGGAAAGTTCACGAACCAGAACAGGATGGACACGCTCGTCCTCCAGGTCATCAACAAGAAGTTCGAGACCGTCTGGCCGAAAGAGGGCGCATCCGCGAAGTACGTCTTCCCCGCTCCACATTGGCGCGATCGGAAGTAGAAACCCGCGATGTCGCCGCAGGTCGCCGGACAGCTCGAGCTCCTGGGCCAGGTGCTCATCTCCGGGATCCTCCTTGGGGGGCTCTACTCGCTGATCGGCCTCGGAATGTCTCTCATCATGGGGGTCATGAAGATCATCAACCTCGCGCACGGCGAGCTGATGATGGTGGCGATGTACATCACGTTCTGGGCTTTCACGCTCGCGAAGATCGATCCGTACGTCTCTCTCTTGATCGTCTTCCCGCTCATGTTCCTCCTCGGCGTGTCGGTCCAGAAGTTCCTCCTCACGCCGGTGATGGAGGCCGACACGGTCCTGCCCCAGAACCAGGTGCTGCTGACCGTCGGCCTCGGCCTCGTCCTCTCGAATCTCGCGCTGCTTCTCTTCACGGCGAATTACCGCTCGGTGCCCGTCTCCTATGCCAGCAAGACGATCTACTGGGACCTCAAGCTCGGCGGACAGACGATCTCGCTCTCCTTCAGCTATCCGTTTCTCGTCGCCTTCTGCATCGCGGGAGTCCTGGGCGCCTCGCTCTTCATCTTCCTGGCGAAGACCGACACCGGGCGGATGATCCGCGCCACCGCCCAGGACAAGCGTGCCGCCGCGCTGATGGGGATCAACACGAAGCGCATCACGTACATCACATTCGGGCTCGGCGCCGCGCTCGTCGGCGCCGCGGGCGCGCTCCTCGACCCGGTCTACTACCTCTACCCGCAGATCGGAGGCCCGTTCACGAGCAAGGCGTTCGTCATCACCATCCTCGGCGGCCTCGGAGACATCCCGGGTGCCGTTCTGGGAGGCCTCGTGCTGGGGCTCGCGGAGTCGCTCGGCTCCGTCTACATCTCGCTCGGGTACAAGGACGCCTTCGGCTTCATCATCTTCGTCCTCGTCCTGATCTTCATGCCCCGCGGCCTCCTCGGCAGGGGGCGGGCCTGAAGGGCGAGACATGTCGAGGAAGAATCTCATTGGTCTTCTCCCGATCGCCGCCGTCCTCCTGATCCCGTTGCTGACGCAGAACCCGTACCTCCTCCACATGTTCATCCTTTCGCTGCTGTGGATCGTCCTCGGACAGAGCTGGAACCTGCTCGGTGGCTACACGGGGCAGATCTCTTACGGTCACGCCGCCTTCTTCGGCGTCGGCGCCTACACCACGGGCATCATGGTGAAGTCCGGTCAGTCGCCCTCGACCGCCTGGTGGGGCCTCCTCTTCGGCGGCCTCATGGCCGCGCTCGTGGCGGCATTCATCGGCTGGGTTTGCTTCCGCCTCCGGGGATCGTATTTCTCGCTCTCCGTCCTGGCGCTCTCCGAGGTCCTGCGTCTCGTGGCGGTCAACTGGAATCGGCTCACGAACGGCGCCGAGGGGATCCTCTTCATCCCGGCGTTCACGCAGAAGACGTATTACTACTACATCGTCTTCGCCCTGGCCGCGGTCAATCTCGGGGTGATCCGATGGGTGATGCGCAGCAAGCCGGGCTACTACTTCCTGGCCATCCGCGAGGACCAGGACTGCGCCGAATCGCTCGGAATCGACACGACGAAGTACAAGCTGTTCTCGCTCTTGATCAGCGCCTTTTTCACCGGAGCCGCTGGCGCCTTCTACATGAACTACATGGGGTTCATCGACCCGGGCATCGTCTTCTCGATCCCGGACATCTCGATCATGATGATCCTCGTCACGATGCTCGGCGGAGCGGCGACGAAGTGGGGGCCGGCCGTCGGCGCGATCCTCTTCATCCTGGTCTCCGAGATCTTCCGCGTCTGGGTGGGATCAGGACACCTCCTCTTCTTCGGCGTCCTGATCATCGCGATCATCATCTATTTCCCGAACGGCATCG
>CALFNC010000257.1 GCA_937902605.1 uncultured Acidobacteriota bacterium
GCACGACGTCCGCCCAACGGCCGAGATCTTCCTCGACCTGGCCCGACGGGTCGGCCTCGAAGACGCCTTTCCGTGGAAGGACCTGCCGACGCTGCTCCGGACGGAGATGGACGGCCTCTATCGCGCCCGCAGAGGCGCTCTCATGGGGACCCCGTTCGACGAAGCCTGGATCCGGATGATGGAAGGGGCGGGCTGGTGGGTTCCGGGCTACCGGTCGTCCGACGAGCTGTGGAAGAAGGCCCAGGAATCCGGCGGCTGGTGGGACCCCTTCTACGACCATGGGGACTGGAAACGGGTCGTTCGCACCCCCTCCGGACGCTTCGAATTCCGGGCGGACGTCGTCAGCCGGCTCGTCGTCACATCCGACGAGCTGACGCCTCTCGCCGAGCCCGCCCAATCTCCCGGCTCGCTCCGGCTCCTTCTGTTCGAGCCTCTGTCGATCTCCGGCGGGACCGGAGCCGAGCTGCCCTTCCTGCAAGGGCTCCTCGATGCCGGCGAGGAGGAACGCTGGGAGACGTGGGCCGAGATCCATCCTGAAAGCGCCGCCGCGCTCGGAGTGAAGGATCGGGACTGGATCCGGATCTCGTCGCAGCGCGGATCGATCGATGCGCGGGTCCGTGTCGGGCACCGGGTGGTCGCTGGCGCCGTGGCCGTCCCGGTCGGGCTCGGAAAGGCCGCGGGCGGGCGGTGGGCGAAGGGGATCGGCTCGAACCCGCTCCGCCTCCTGTCGAACGCTCGCGACCGCTCCTCGGGACTTCCCGATTTCTCCGCCACCACGGTCCACGTGGCGCGCGTATCCGGGCCCGAGAGGGCCTCGTCGTCCGAGAGGAGGGCCTAAGCATGGCGCGATGGGGCATGGTCATCGACCTCGACCGCTGTACGGCCTGCCAGGCGTGCGTCGTCGCCTGCCAGGTCGAGAACAACGTCGCACCCGCTACGGCCGATCAGGCGGCGGCCGGACGCGCAATCTCGTGGCTCCGCCTAGTGCCGATTCAAGGTGAGAAGCACGGCACCAGGCCCGACCTCCAGCTAATGCCTCTTCCGTGCATGCACTGCTCGCACCCGCCGTGCATCAAGGTCTGTCCGGTGAAGGCGACGACGATCGACCATGAAGGGCTGGTGGCTCAGGTTTACCCGCGCTGCATCGGCTGCCGCTACTGCACCACGGCGTGCCCGTACACCGTCCGCCATTTCAACTGGAAGAAGCCGGAGTGGCCTCAGCCGATGGAGGAGTCGCTCTCCCCCGACGTCTCCGTCAGGCCCAGGGGCGTGGTCGAGAAGTGCAGCTTCTGCCACCACCGGCTCCAGAAGGCCAAAGACCGGGCGCACGCCGAAGGGCGCCCGCTCAAGGAGGGAGACTACCTCCCGGCGTGCGCGGAGAGCTGTCCGGCGGAAGCGATCGTGTTCGGAGACCTGGACGACTCGCGAAGCGCGGTCGTCCGCCTGTCGCAAAGCCCGCGGGCCTTCAAGCTCCTCGAGGAGCTCGGCACCGAGCCGAAGGTCACCTACCTCTCGAAAGGAGAATGGGGTGGACAAGTCTGAGCTTGGCCAGGACATACGCCTCCTGCGCCCCATCGAACGGACGGGGCGGGGTTTCTGGATCTTCACGGGCATCCTCCTGGCCATCGGCGCGTGGGGGGTCTTCGCGTGGTTCAACCAGCTCCGCCGCGGCCTAGCCGTGACGGGCCTGAACGTCCCCGTCTATTGGGGCCTCTACATCACCAACTTCGTCTTCTTCATCGGAATCAGCCACGCCGGAACGCTCATCTCGGCCATTCTCCGGCTCGCGCACGCCGAATGGCGACGGTCCATCACGCGGGCGGCCGAAGTGATCACCGTCCTGGTCCTCTTCTTTGGGATGGCGTGCGTCATCCTCGACCTCGGACGTCCGGACCGAGTCATGAACGTCATCATGCACGGCAACTTCAGCTCGCCCCTCCTCTGGGACGTCTGCTCGGTCAGCCTCTACCTCATCGCCAGCACGATCTACCTCTATCTCCCCCTGATCCCGGACATCGCCATCCTGCGGGACGTCCTTCCCCGGCGGCAATGGCTCTACCGGCCGCTCGCTCTCGGGTGGACCGGTACCCCCCGTCAGCATCATCTCCTCGAGCGGGCGATCTCCATCATGGCGATCATCGTCATCCCGATCGCCGTGAGCGTCCACACCGTCGTCAGCTGGGTCTTCGCGATGACCGTCCAGCCGATGTGGCACTCGACGATCTTCGGCCCCTACTTCGTCGTAGGCGCCATCTTCTCCGGCATCGCCGCCATCCTCCTCGCGATGGCGATCATCCGGAAGGCCTATCACCTCGAGGATTACCTGAAGCCGATCCACTTCAACAATCTGGGCCTCCTGCTCCTCGTCTTCTCTCTGCTCTGGTTCTACTTCACGTTCGCCGAGTTCCTCACGACCTACTACGGCGGCGAGCCGATGCACATGGCGGTCTTCCTCTCGAAGACGGAAGGGAAGTTCTCGCCGCTCTTCTGGACCATGTTCGTCACCTGCTTCGCCATCCCGTTCCCCCTCCTGGCGAACCGTCGGACGCGGGGCACTGTCTGGGGCTGCGTGGTCGCCTCGCTCTCGGTCGAGGTGGGGATGTGGCTGGAGCGGTTCCTCATCGTTGTGCCGAGCCTCTCGAACCCGAGACTCCCCCTAACCGCCGCGACCTACACGCCTTCGTGGGTCGAGTGGTCGCTGTTTGCCGCGTTCGTCTCCATCTTCATGCTCCTTTACGCCATCTTCACCAAGCTTTTCCCCATCGTCTCGATCTGGGAGATTCGCGAAGGTCGCGAGAGCTCTGTAAAGGAAGTGAGTACACGCGTCGAGAGCTACCTGCCCGGGCCCGTGGAGAGTGCGTCATGACCGGCCGAGCCGTCCTATATCGTCCTGCGGCCCTTGCCGCCCTCGCCGCCCTCCTCGCCCTCCTCGCCGTGCCGCTCCCGGCGAGAGCCGATCTCGGCGACCCGATCAAGGGGCAGGCCCTGTTCGTCTCGAAGGGCTGCGTGCAGTGCCACGCCATCCGAGGCTCCGGCGGGCGCATCGGTCCCGACCTCGGGCGAACGGCCACCAAAGGCTCTTTCTTCGAGATCGCCGCCACGATGTGGAACCACTCGCTCGTGATGAGCGAAAAGATGCAGGAGTTCCGGTTCATGCGCCCGGTCTTCGAGGGGAGCGAGCTGGCGGACCTCCTGGCGTTTCTCTACTTCCTGAACTACTTCGACGAGCCGGGCGACCCGAAGGCGGGCAAGGTCCTGTTCCTCGAGAAGCACTGCATCCAGTGCCACGGCCTCGGCAAGGTGGGAGGCAAGGCGGGACCTAGGCTCGACACTCTCTCTCGCGGGACGTCTCCTCTCAGAATTGCGCAGGACCTCTGGAACCACGGACCCGTCATGATCCCCGCGATCCGGCGGATGGGGCTCGACGTCCCGCAGTTCCAGGGGAACGAAATCCTCGACCTTTTCGCGTATCTCCGCAGCCAGGGCCACCGCGAGGCCACTCGGGACTTCCGGTCCTCGGGCGACTCCGTGCGCGGCCGCAGCCTTTTCGCTTCCAAGGGCTGCGTCCGGTGCCACACCGTCTTCGGTCGGGACAGCGTCATCGGACCCGACCTCGGCCGCACCGACCTCCGCGGGAGCGTCACGCAGCTCGCTGGCCGGATGTGGAATCACTGGCCCGCCATGTCCGAAGCCATGGGGACCCTCGGCATGGCCCCGCCGACCTTCAAGGGAGAGGACCTTGCCGACGTGTTCGCCTACCTGTTCGTCTCGCGCTATGAAGGGCCGCCCGGAGATATCCGGCGCGGCCTCCACCTCTACCGGGACCGCAAATGCGCGACCTGCCACGGCGAGACCGGCGGGGGGGCCGTCGCCGTCGCCCTCCACAAGGCCAGCGGCGAGACCAAGGAGCAGATCCTCCAGCGGATGTGGAACGCCGCTCCCAAGATGTGGGCCCGGATGGGCGTCCAGCACATCGCGTGGCCCCGTTTCGACGCAGACGACCTCAGCGCCCTCGTGACGCTGCTCGCCGATGGTTGGAAGACAGCACCCGCTCCCTCGGACAGCTCACGGAAAACGACGGCCCGATGACCTCTGACGCGAGACGGGCACTCGCCTCCCAACCGGTGTCTATCGACGCCCGCCCCCACATGCAGAAAGGAAATGAACGATGAAGACTCTCCTCCGGACACTCGCTTGGTCGCTCGCCATGACGGTCCTCACGTCGGCCGCGTCCACGGCCTACGCCGCCGACTCCTTCACCTACGTCGGGGCGAAGAAATGCAAGGCCTGCCACCTGAAGGAGTTCAACTCCTGGTCCGAGACGAGGATGGCAAAGTCCTTCGAGCTGCTGCAGACCGGCGTTTCCGCCGACGCCAAGAAGAAGGCAAAGCTAAACCCCGGCAAGGACTACACGGCCGACCCGGTCTGCCTCGCGTGCCACACGACCGGCTATGGCAAGCCCGGCGGATTCGTCAGCCTCGCGAGCACGCCCGACCTGGTGGGCGTTCAATGCGAGATGTGCCACGGACCGGGGGGTACCTTCATTCAGAAGGAGAACATGAGCCTCACGAACAAGGAGTATAAGAAGGCCGACCTCGTCAAGCTCGGCCTCGTCGGCCAGATCACGAAGAGTCAGTGCGAGAACTGCCACAATTCGAAGAGCCCCTTCTTCAAGGAATTCAAGTTCGAGGAGCGGAAGGCCAAGGGGACCCACGAGAAGTTCCCGCTCAAGTACAAGCACTGATCCTGCTCCTGGAGGCTGGCAGGGCCGGCGCGTATAGTCGCTCGCAAGCGGACAATGAACGAACGTGACGCCCAGTGGTCGGGTTGGTCGTGGACGACGCTCATGCTCTCGTCCGTCAGCCTCGTCGCGATCGTCTTCTCGGCGTGGGAGCTCGTCGAAAATCAGCTCTTTCGGCACGTCGACTACGTCACGCTGCATTACCTCTACATCACTCGTGGAATCGCCTCCTCGCTTCTCCTCGCGCTCTGGGCCGCCTGGTACGTGCTACGGCAGCGCCGGAAAAGCGAGGAGGAGATTCGGCTCTCGCGCGAGCACTACCGCCGTCTCCTGGAGGCCTCGCCCGGGGCGGTCGCCCTCTACGACCCCTCTCTCGTGGTGACGGAGTGGAACCGGACGGCGGAGCTGCTGTACGGCTTCAGCAAGGCCGACGTCATCGGGCGCCGGCTGCCGACGGTCCCTCCGGAGCGAGAGCCGGAGCTCGCGGAGGTCCTCCGTCGGGTCCAGGCGGGAGAGCCGATCGCCGTCGTGGAGACGGTCCGGCGCGACGCGAAGGGCGCCCAGATCGAGGTCCAGCTGAGCCTCCTCCTCTTCCAGGAAGGATCCACACAAGACCGCTTCCTGGAGGTGACGGAGGACATTCGCGAGAGAACCAGGCTGCGCCAGACCCTCATCGAGATCGAGAAGCTCACGAGCATGGGCCGGACGGCGGCCGGCACGGCTCACCACCTGAACACGCCGCTCGCTACGATGCTGCTGCGCGTCCAGATGATGCGGGAACGCAGGCACGAGGAAGCGACCGCGGCCGACCTGGAGCGCCTGGAAGGGAGCCTCCTCTTCTGCCAGCAGTTCGTCAGCCGCCTCCTCGACTTCACACGGCGCCCGGAGGCCCGGAAACAGCCCGAAGACCTCGGCCTCACCCTCGAGTCGGTGATGGGCTTCCTCGCCCCTTCCGTCACCGCTCACGGCGCCCGGGTCGCCATGGACGTCCGGCCCGTCGCCGGTATGAAGGTCCTCGCCGACAAGAACCTCCTCGAGGTCCTCTTCACGATCGTGCTCGGTAACGCGCTCGACGCCGTGCCCGACGGTGGCCGCATCGAGATCCGCTGCGCGCGCCATGGCGCGGAGACGATCGTGGTGGAGATCGCCGACAACGGCTCCGGAATCGCGGTCGCCGACCTTCCGCACCTGTTCGAGCCGTTCTTCACGACCAAGGGCCCCGGAAAAGGGACCGGGCTGGGTCTGGCCATCGCCCGCAGCGTCGTCCTCGAGCATGGCGGAACGATCGGGCTTCAGAACGCTTCCGCGGGTGGCGCGGTGGCGTCCATTACGCTCCCGATCTGGCAGCCAGGAGCTGCCGAGGCAACGTGAGCGACGGCCGCGACATTCCCCACACGGGCGGCATCCTCGTCGTCGACGACGACCCAGGTCTCGCGTCCGCGCTGCAGGACCTCCTCCGGCAGGACGGGTATGCCGTCGAAGTCGCCCTCTCCGCATCCGAGGCCCTCGCGGTCCACCAGCGGAATCCGCACCTCGCGGTCGCCCTCGTGGACCTGATCATGCCAGTCACCGGCGGCCTCGCGCTCATGGACGAGCTGCACCGCGCCAACCCCGATCTCGCCGTCATCATCATGACCGGATTCGCCACGATCGAGACCGCGGTCGAAGCCGTCAAGCGGGGCGCGGAGGACTACGTCACCAAGCCCTTCGACCATCAGACGATCCGAAAGAAGATCGGACGCGTTATGGAGGTCTTCGAGCTACGGGACCAAGTGACGCACCTCGAGGCGAGCCTGGAGCGCCTCCCCTGCTTCGCGACGATCGTGGCGGTCTCCCCCTCCATGCAGCGTGTCCTGGAGCGGGCGCAGCTCGCCGCTGCGACCGACGCATCGGTCCTCCTCTTGGGGGAGACCGGGACCGGCAAGGAGCGTTTCGCGCGGTCGATTCATGCGGCTAGCCCCCGCGCCTTGAAGCCGTTCGTCCCGGTCAACTGCGGCGCGCTACCCCGCGAGCTCGTCGAGAGCGAGCTCTTCGGACACCGCCGGGGCGCATTCACCGGAGCCTACGCGGACAACCCAGGCGTCTTTGCCGCGGCAGCCGGTGGGACCGTCTTCCTCGACGAGATCGGCGAGACGCCGAAGGAGGCGCAGGTCAAGCTCCTCCGCGTCCTCCAGGAGAGGGAGCTGCGGCCAGTTGGCAGCCAGAAAACCGTCCCCATCGACGTCCGCCTCGTCGCCGCCTCCAATCGTCCCTTGGAAACGCTTCGCAGCGAGTTCCTCCGGGAGGACTTCTACTTCCGGATCGCCACCATCGTCATCGAGGTGCCACCGCTCCGCGCCCGGCCAGAGGACATCCTCGTCCTGGCCCAGCACATCACGGCCCGGCTCTCGCGTCAGGCGGGGCGCGAAATCTCGCTCACGCGGCCGGCGCTGGAGCAGCTCCTTGCTTACCCGTTCCCCGGGAACGTCCGCGAGCTCGAAAACATCCTCGAGAGCGTCGCCGCGGTCTCGACCGAAAATCCCCAGGCCGTGACGGAGAAGAGCTTGAAGGAGCTGCTTCAACGTTCCGGAGGACTGTCCGCCCCTCCCCTCTCG
>CALFNC010000258.1 GCA_937902605.1 uncultured Acidobacteriota bacterium
GCCCAGCTGCCACATCAGGCCGATCCGACGGTTCATGTCCATCGGGATCCCGTCGTTCTGCGGGACCCACATCGACTCGACGGTCTCCTCCCGGAGGATCCGGGTGTCCAGGAGACGTCCGCGCCCATGCATGGCGATGGCGAACTGGGCAAGATCGCGGGCGCTCGCGTAGAGGCTCGTCGAGGGAAGGTCCCGCGCCACCAGCTCGGCGGCCTCCCGGCCGTGGTGATAGCTCCGGGAGACCCCTGGCTGGCCAGCCGCGGACGGGAACGAGGAACGGCTCATCCCGAGCGGGTCGAACAGCCGGTGCTGGACGAAGTCCTTGTACTCCATCCCAGACACCCTCTCGATGACCAGGCCCAGGAGGTCCACGCCGATGTCCGAGTAGTTGAGGATGTAGTTCGGCGGGTACGAGAGGTACTTGTCTTTCAGGTAGTCGACGATCGAGCGGAAGGACATCGGGGCCTTGCAGAAGAGCCCGTAGCCCCAGTCGGAGGGGAGGCCGGAGTGGTGGGTCATGAGCATCCGGACCGTGATCGGATCGGTGCCGGGATAGCGGCTCTTGATCCGGAACTCGGGGATGTAGGTGCGCACCGGCGCGTCCAGGTCGACCTTCCCCTCCTCGACGAGCTGCATGATGGCCGTGGCGGTGAAGAGCTTCGTGAGAGAGGAGACGGTGTAGACGGTGTCGGTCGTTGAGGGGATCGAGCGCGCCCGGTCGGCATACCCGAAGCCTTGGGCATAGGCGATCTCCTGGCCGTCGACCAGGACGACGGTGGCCCCCACGACGTCGTATCGCTTCATCAGCTGCTCGACCGTGGCCGACACGTAGGCGCCGAGGGGTGAGTAATCGCCGCGGATCGTGGGGACCGGGCGCGTGGGGAGCGAGACGCACGACGCCGTCCCCGCGAGGAGGACCGCGGTCAAGAACGCGGGGAGGAGTCTGGGCGTCACCGCGGCGCTCCGGGCAACGTCCGACGTGTCATCGTCTCGGCTCACGTCCGACTCGCTTCTCGGGGACGCTCAGGACGACGCGATCGCCGCGTCGATCTCGGAGGGGTGCGCTGGGAGACCGACGGACGGCGCAGCGCTGGAGGATGCGGTGAAGTCATGCCGGTTGGCCTGGAGAACGCGGCCCTTCTCGTCGCGGACGACGCGCTCGTAGAAGGCATCCCGCTCGAACGGCTCGCGGCCGGCGTCCCGGATCAGCTTCTCCATCTGGAGGCGCGAGAGGCCGGCTTCGGTCTTCGCCCCTGCGGCGTGCGTGATCGTCTCCTCGGTGACGGTGCCGACGAGGTCGTCGGCGCCGGTCTGGAGCGCGATCTCGGCGAGCTTCTCCCCGATCTGCACCCAGTAGGCCTTCACGTGGTCGAGGTTGTCGAGCATCAGCCGGGAGACGGCGATCACCCGGAGGTCCTCGAGCCCTCCGGCGGCTCGAAGGTTCGCGAACTGCGTCCCCTCCGGGTGGAAGGCCAGTGGGATGAAGCCGAGGAACCCCTTCGTCTCGTCCTGCATCTCCCGGATCCGGACCAGGTGGTCGATCCGGTCGGCGGCCGTTTCGACGCTCCCATAGAGCATCGTGACGTTCGTCTTCACTCCCTGCCGGTGGCACTCGCGGGCGATGGCGAGCCACTCCTCGCCGGTGATCTTGTTCGCGCAGATGACGTCGCGGACGCGCTTCTCGAAGATCTCGGCGCCGCCGCCGGGGCAGGAGTCCATGCCGGCCGCCTTCAGCTCGGCGATCGTCTCGGGGATCGTCTTCTTCCCCACGCGCGCGATCCAGTCCAGCTCCACCATCGTCCATGCCTTCAGGTGGACGCCCTGGAACCGCTCCCGGAGAGCCGAGAGGAGGTCTATGTAGTACGAGTAGGGGAGCGTCGGGTGGAGTCCACCGACGATGTGGAGCTCGGTGATGCCGTCGTGCCATCCCGAGGCCGCCTCGGCGACCGCCTCTTCCACCGCCATCGTGTAGCCCCCCGAAACGCCCGGCTTCCGAGCCCAGGCGCAGAGGCCGCAGTCCACCCAGCAGAGGTTGGTCGGGTTCAGGTAGCGGTTGACGTTGAAGTAGCCGACGTTTCCGTGCCGCCGCTCGCGGTCGAAGTTCGCAAGGGCGAAGAGGCCGTGGAGGTCTCGGGTCGCGAAGAGGACGAGCCCATCGCCCGGCGACAAACGCTCCCGCCCGACCACCTTCCGGACGATCGGGGCGAGGGGCGAGGACGCGAAGCGCTCGAGGAGGCGGTTGACCCCCTCCGGGGACCAACCCATCAGCCTTCCAGGTCGGAATCCGACGTCGGGCGGGAGATCAGGCGGGGCGTCTTCTGCTCCGCCACGGCGGCCGGGTCCAGCTCGTCGCGATGTCCCTTATACCGCTCGTAGCAGACGCGGCAGAAGCGGGAATCGGGGCGAAACTCGAAGTCGACGACGGTCCCGACGGCCAGGAGCTCGTCGACCTTCTCGCCGCACGAGTCGCACGGGCCGGTCAGTTTCAGGAGCTTCCACACGGGTCCAGACATGGCCCGGAGTCTACCCTGACCGGCCCCTCCTTCCCGATCCGGTCGCCTGCCGGAGGAGAATCGGGAACCGTGGCGCTGGTCTCTGGTACTGCCTTCGTTCTGAAGCTCGACCCGATCTCCGAGAAGGACCTGGCCGTGTCGATCCTGACGCGCGGACGGGGGGTCGTTCGTGGGGTCGTGCGCGGCGCCCGCGGGAACGCGCGGAAGGCCTCTGCGCTTCAGCTGCTGACGGAGGTGTCGGTGACGATCTACCGGCGCGAGGGGGCCGACCTCGCCCGGTTCGACTCGATCGAGATCGTCCGGAGCGCCTTCCACCTGGCCGCACGGGCCGAGACCGCCATGCTTTTGCCCTACTTGGCGGAGCACCTTCTCACGTTCGTCCCCGATTCGGACCCCGGCGAGGAGATCTACCGGCTGACGCGCCACGTCCTCGACGCCCTGTCCGAGGGCGCCGACGCCGACCTGGCGGCCCGCTACTTCGAGGTGTGGCTCCTCCGCTTCGCGGGCCTCCTCCCGGACCCGGAAGGGATTCCGCAGGCCGCGCGCGACGTGGTGGCGGCGGTGCAGCGTTCGCCGCTTCCCCGGGTGCCGGAGTTCCCGCAGGAAGCTCTCCGCGAAGCGGAAGCATTTTGCCGAGACCTTCGGCGTGAGTTCCTCGGCCACGAGCTGAAGAGCTACCGGTTCCTCGGCCTCACGTGAAAGTGCGCCAGCGCGTGCTAACCTTTGTGGCTCGCGGGGGTTCCAGCATTTCGAGGTCAAAATGGATTTTCAGACGCTGATCCTGAAACTGTCCGAGTACTGGGCCTCGAAGGGATGCCTCATCGAGCAACCCTGGGACGTCGAGGTGGGGGCGGGGACGATGCACCCGGCCACGTTCCTTCGCGTCCTCGGCCCCGAGCCGTGGGCGGCGGGCTACGTACAGCCCTCGCGTCGGCCGGCCGACGGGCGTTACGGCGAGAACCCGTTCCGGCTCGTGAAGCACCATCAGTACCAGGTCGTGATTAAGCCCTCCCCGATCAACATCCAGGACCTCTACGTCGAGAGCTTGGTGGCGATCGGGATCGATCCGAAGGAGCACGACCTCCGGTTCGAGGAGGACAACTGGGAGTCCCCGACGCTCGGGGCGTGGGGAGTCGGCTGGCAGGTCCTCCTGGACGGGATGGAGATCACGCAGTTCACCTACTTCCAGCAGGCGGGGGGGGTCGACCTCGCGCCGATCACTGCCGAGATCACGTACGGCCTCGAGCGGCTGACGATGTTCCTGACAAAGAAGCGGAACGTCTTCGATATCGAGTGGACCCCGGGCATCCTCTACGGTGAGGTACGGAAGCAGGACGAGTACGAGGTCTCGAAGTACGGGTTCGAGGTGGCCGACGTCGAGCTGTTCCAGCTCCTTTTCGACAAGTTCGAGGCGGAGGCGCGCCGCTGTCTCGACGCGGGGCTGGTCCTGCCCGCCTACGACTTCACGCTGAAGTGCTCGCACGCCTTTAACATCCTCGACGCGCGGGGCGCGATTTCGGCGACCGACCGGGTCGGCGCCATCCGCCGGGTCCGGGAGCTGGCCGTTCGGTGTGCCAAGGCGTACGTCGCCTCGCGCGAGGGGCTGGGGCACCCGCTCCTCCCGAAGAGCCCCGCGCCTCCCGCCGACGGGTCTGAAGGATTGGAGGCCTGAGATGGCGGAGCTCCTCCTCGAGATCCTGGCCGAGGAGATCCCGGCTGGCATCCTTCCCGCCGCCCGCGCCGACCTGCTGGAGAAAGTCGCCCGCGCCCTT
>CALFNC010000259.1 GCA_937902605.1 uncultured Acidobacteriota bacterium
AGGGACGGAAGTCGCTACAGGTCGTCGAGGTGGCGACCGGGACGACCCGGTCACTCTGCGAGGGGGACATGATTTCTCCCCGCGCGACCAGCACGGACGTGGTCTTCCGGACGTGCGCCACCGATACGGAGTGTGGCATCTACGTCATCCCGCTCGTCGGGGGAACGCCCCGCCTTCTCGTGAAGGACGGGTGGTATCCGGCCCCAACGCCGGACGGGAAGACGGTCTACGCCTGGGCCGGACGGAAGCACGATCCCTACGCGGTGTCGGTTCCGATCGACGGAAGCGCCCCCCCGCGGCGACTCTTCGATTTCAAGCCGAAGAACGAGGTCAAGTTCTGGGCGGTCCACACGCTTGACGTGTCCCCGGACGGCCGTTCGCTGATCGCGACCCGGCAAATGGCCAACGACGAGGTCCTTTTGCTGGAAGGGGTGTTCCGATGAGCGCGACGGGCCCGCCCGGGGCCTACCCCGTCCTCGTGTTCTGTGTCCTCTCGGCCGCGATCGGCGGGATCTGCTATGCCCTTCTCGCCCCGTTCTTGACGGCGATCGCGTGGGCGATCGTCCTGGCCGTCGCGTTCCACCGGCCATGGACGTGGCTCGAGAGCCGGTACCCTTCGAGGAAGAACCTCGCCGCCGTCCTCCTCTCGCTCGCCATTGGGGTCGTCGTCGTCCTCCCAGCCGCCAGCCTAGTGGGGGTGCTCGCCTGGCAGGCATCGGACATCGCGGGCCGGACGGTGGCGGAGATGAGGAGCCGGAACGTGCACGGGGTCGAGGACCTCCTCGCCCTTCCTCCGGTCAAACGGGTCGTCGGCTTCGTGGCGGAGAAGAGCGGGGTCACACCCGACGAGATCGCCCGCAGGGCGGTTTCGTTCGCCGCGGAGGCGGCGACGTTCCTCGCCCAGAAGAGCGGCGGTCTCCTTCTCTCTTTCTTCGACGCGGTGATGACGTTCCTGATGACCCTGTTCTTCCTGTTCTTCTTCCTGCGCGACGGCCGCGAGATGACCGTCAACATTCTGGAGATCCTGCCGGTCGGGAAGGCGAGGAGGGAACGGATCGGGAGCTCGCTCTTCTCGATGCTTCAGTCGATCTTCCTCGGGTCCTTGCTTTGCGCCCTCGCGCAGGGCGTGTCGGGGGCAGTGGGATGGTGGATCGCTGGCCTCCCGTCGCCCGCCCTCGCCGGGGCGGCCATGGCGTTCCTTTCGCTTCTCCCGATCGGGGGTACCGCGATCGTCTGGCTGCCGGGAACGCTGGTCCTCTGGTTCACGGGTCACCACGGGGCTGCGATCTTCCTTGCGGCATGGGGCGCCATCGTCACGTCCGTTCTCTTCGACAACGTCCTCAAGCCCCTCATCATCGGCGGTTCCGCAGAGCTCGACACGTTGGTGGTCTTCGTCGGCGTCTTCGGCGGGCTGTCGGTGTTCGGGCTGCTCGGGATCTTCATCGGGCCGA
Source organism: uncultured Acidobacteriota bacterium (assembly GCA_937902605.1). Classification (GTDB taxonomy): domain Bacteria; phylum Acidobacteriota; class Thermoanaerobaculia; order UBA5066; family UBA5066; genus CAIMWE01. The sequence goes on from CALFNC010000259.1 coordinate 1,452, forward strand.
TCGCCCTGGCGCTCGCAGCGACGCTCCTCGAGGTGCTTCGGGAGCAGAATCCCCGGCCGGCGGCGGAGACGGCCGCGAGCTGACACGCCGCGTCAGGGGATCCAGTCGGCGACGAAGACGTTCGTCTCTCCGGGCCTGGCGTTGTGGCGGTTCGAGCAGAAGACCAGCCGCTTGCCGTCCGGCGAGAACATCGGGAAACCGTCGAACGTCGGGTTGTACGTCACCCGTTCGAGCCCCGTTCCGTCCGTCCGAACGGTCCAGAGGTCGAAATTCCGTTTCTTGGGGTCGGCGAGGTTCGAGCAGAAGATGATCCGGTCGTGGCCGCCCCGGAAGAAGAAGGGTGCGAAGTTGGCGGCTCCGTTCGACGTCACCGGTCGGTCGCTGGTGCCGTCCGCTCGCATCACGCGGATCTCGCGGGTCGACGGACGGATCAGTCCGCGCGAGAGCAGCATCCGGAAGTCCGCGAGGGCCGTCTCGGTGGCGGGCTGCGAGCTGCGGTAGACGATCCACTCGCCGTCGTCGCTGAAGAACGGGCCGCCGTCGTACCCGGGGCGGTTCGTGATCCGTCTCACGTTCGAGCCGTCCGGGGACATTGTGTAGATCTCGAGGTCGTTGTCCCGGGCCGAGGTGAACACGACTTTCTTGCCGTCGGTCGAGATCGTCGCCTCCGCGTCGTAGCCGGGCGTCGCGGTGATCCGCTTAAGGTCCGACCCGTCGGCGTTCGCGGTGAAGATGTCGTAGTCGGGGAAGAGGCCCCAGACGTATCCGTGGGACTGGTCGGGGGGGGCGGGGCAGAGCGGCAAGCCGAGGTGGGTCGAGGCGTAGAGGATCCGACGGCCGTCGGGGAAGAAGTAAGCGCAGGTCGTCCGTCCCATGCCGGTCGAGACGAGGTGAGGCTCGGCGCCCGGGTGGTCGACGTCTAGCACGAAGATCTGGTCGCAGTCGTACGGAGGATGGGTGGACTGGAAGATCAGCTGCTTCCCGTCCGACGACCAGTACGCCTCGGCATTCTCGCCCCCGAACGTCAGCTGGCGGACGTTGGCGAGGTGGCGCTCGCCCGGATAGGTGAGCGGGGAGAGGACCCCTTCCCAGGGATTGCCGGGAGGCGTCGTGCTCGTCGAGGGGGCCGGCATACTCGGAGCGGGCGCGGCCACAGGCGGAGGCGCCGGCTCGCCGGAGCGGCAGCGCGAAAGGACGGCGGCGGCGAGGGCGAGGACCGGGATCATCGCGGCGAGCGACGTCGGACGGGAACGTCGAAGCGTAAAAGCGTTCACGAACGTAATATTAGCGGCCCATGACGCCAAAGCGAGCCGAAGAGCCCGAAGAAGAGACCAAAAGGATCGCTCGGGAGATCGCCGACACGCTGGCCGCCCTCGCGACCCCTCTGCCTAGCTCTGGAGGGCTCGCCGCTTCGAGGAACGCCGGAGGCCCGGATGAGTTCGCGCTGGACGGCCCGCGGGCGATGCTCGAGAACGGCGCCCGGTTCGTGGCGCCGGTCCTGCCGGCCGACGCCCGGGCCCGAAGGGCGAAGGCGCTCGCCCTCCGCGCGCTCCGGATCGTCACGCGCGATCAGACCGTTTTCAACTCCGCCGTCCTCGAGGCTCTCCGGGTCGCGTTCCGCGAGATAGAGCAAGGGGTCGAGGCGACCCGCCGCCGCGCGGCCGG
>CALFNC010000260.1 GCA_937902605.1 uncultured Acidobacteriota bacterium
TCGCGTAGCACCCGTCCCCGAAGTGGAAGACCCCCTTGTCGCTCCAGCCCGCCTCGTCGTCTCCCACCAGACCGCGGTTCGGGTCGGCCGACAATGTCGTCTTCCCGGTGCCGGAAAGGCCGAAGAAAAGGGCCGAACGGCCGTCCTTGCCGACGTTCGCGGAGCAATGCATCGACAGCACGCCCCTGAGCGGGAGGAGGTAGTTGAGCACCGTGAAGACCGACTTCTTGATCTCCCCCGCGTACCCGGTGTTGCCGATGATGCAGAGGCGTTGGTCGAAGTTCAGCGCGATGAAAGTTTCCGACGGCGTTTGGTCCACAACCGGGAACGCCTTGAACGAGGGGACCGCGAGGACCGTGAACTCCGGAACGTGGCGCCGGTACTCGTCGTTCGTCCGCGGCTTCAGGAACATGTTCCTCGCGAAGTGGGAGTGCCAGGCCAGCTCCGTGACGATCCGGACCGGCAGGCGGTACTCGGGGTCGGCGCCACCGAAGCAGTCCTGCACGAAGAGGTCGCGCCCTTGCAGGAAGCCCTGAAGGCGCGAGAAGAGCTCCTCGAATTTCGACGGGGCCATCGGGCGGTTGTAGTTCCCCCACCAGACGTGCTGCTCGGAGGACGGCTCGCGAACGACGAACTTGTCACCCGCCGCGCGGGCGGTGTGCTTTCCGGTATTGACGATGATCGGCCCCTCCCGCGAGATGCTGGCCTCGCCGCGGAAGACGATCTCCTCGTAGAGAGCTTCGGTCGGAAGGTTCCAGTAGACCTTCCTCAGATTCGTCAGCCCGAGATACGCGAGCCCGTAGTCGGCCTTGAGAGCCTGGGCTTGGCCTTCGCAAGGCGTCTTGATGCCGAGGATGTTATTCACAGCCAGTCCCTCACCATCTTCCGATCCCCTATGTAGATCTCGTTCGGCGACGACGGGTCGAGCGCCCACTTCATTCGCGCCACCCCTTCGACAATGTCCTTGACGCTTCCGGCGAAGCTGACCCGGAGGTGCCCCTCCATACCGAACTCCCGGCCGGGCACTGTCACCACCCGTGCTTTTTCGAGGAGGAGCCTCGAAAGAGCCACGGACTCGCCCATGTAGGCCCGGAAATCGGGGAGCGAGTAGAAGGTCCCCTCGGGCTTGGTGATCTTGACACCGCTGAACGTCCTCATCTCTGTCATCAGAACGTCGCGGTTGTTCTGGATCGTGAGCCTCAGGCCCTCCACGACGCTCTGCATCCCCGTGAGCGCCCCCTCGGCGGCGGCCTGCAGGACCGGGCTGACGCAAGAGGTGGTCTGCGCCTGCACGTTCGTCATGATCTCGACGAGGTTCCGTGGCGCCACAACCCAGCCGACCCTGAAGCCCGTCATACCGTAGAGCTTCGCGACGCCGTTGACCAGGATGAGGCGAGTGCTCTCGATGTCGCGATCGGTGTATCGGGTCCCTGGGACCGCGACCTTCCCGTCGAACACGAGCTTGTGGTAGATGTCGTCGAGGATCAGCCAGATCCCCTTCCGCTCACAGAGCTCGACGATCTTGGAGACGAGCGCTTCGGGGTAGATGGCGCCCGAGGGATTGTTCGGGCTGTTGACGATGATCGCTTTCGTCGCGGACGAGACGGCCCGCTCGATCTCCTCGAACCGGGGGATGAAGCTCCCGTCCTCAGGCCGCACGACCACCGGGACCGCCGACACCATCTTCACGATCTCCGGATAGCTGACCCAGTAGGGGGCGAGGACAACGACCTCGTCCTGCGGATTGCAGAGCGTGTAGAGGATGTTGAAGATGCACTGCTTCGCCCCATCGGAGACGATGACGTTCTCGGGGGCGACGACGCGGTCGTAGCTCTCCTCCGTGTATCTCAGGATCGCCTTCTTCAGCGAGGGGAGGCCGTCCGTCGGAACGTACTTGACGTCCCCCGACACGAGCTTGGCGGCCGAGGAGAGGATCGCGGCGATCGGGGCTTTATTCTTCGGCTCCCCTGCCCCCAGGTGGACGACCGACTCGCCCCTCTCCCGGAGGAGGCGAGCTTCCTCGTTCAGCCGCAGGGTTGGCGACTCGGCGATGGAACGTGCTAGCAGACTGATGCTCATCTCAGGGCACCCCTTCCATTGGTTTCGAGGTCGGCGGAGTCTAGCTCAAATCGTCTTTCGCGGCGCCGTGATGACGCGCCAGACGGCCGCGGGGGCTTTCAGCTTTCTCGCCCCGAACGTCAGCCGGGTGACCTCGACCATGCAC
>CALFNC010000261.1 GCA_937902605.1 uncultured Acidobacteriota bacterium
CGACGCCCTCATCGTCCACGGTACCGGAAGGCAAGTAGAGGCGAACCGAACGCTCGCGCTTCGCTGGCAGACGACCCTCGCCGATGCCTGGACCGAGACGCTGGTGCCGGTGGTCAAGGACTGCGAGGTCTCCGACGAGGAGCTCGCCGGCCACGATCTCGTCGTCCTGGGGGCGCCCGCCGAGAACTCGGTCACCGCGCGGATAGCGTCGAGGCTCCCGCCGGGCCTAACTGCTGCTTTCGGGCGGAACCACTTCTCGTGGGACGGGAAGGTCTACGGACGGCCCGACGACGGCCTCTTCCTCGTCCTCCCCAACCCTTTCAACCCGAAGCGCGCCCTCTTCCTGATCGCGGCCAACAGCGCCCTGGAGCTCCACCAGATGACGAAGGCCTATTCCACGAAGATCCCGTCCTGGGCGGTGTTCCGCGGGGACGAGGCGAAGCTGCAGGGCTTTCACGCCCCGGAGCGGTTCGTCTTCGAGGGGCTCTCGAAATAGGGGAGCGCCGCGTCAGCGCGCGACGGTCGACGAGGCCTTCGCCTTCTCCGGGATGAAGGTCATCGCTCTCTCCGCGAGGGCAGTGATCGTCAGGGACGGGTTGACGCCGGGGTTGGCGGAGATCGCCGACCCGTCGACCACCCAGAGGCCTTCGTAGCCGAAGAGCCGGTGACGGTGGTCGATCGCCCCGTTCTCGGGCGAGTCGCCCATCGGGCACCCCCCGAGGATGTGAGCGGTCGTCGGGATCCCGAGGACCGTCTCGGTGAGGAGGCTCGTCGGGTAGCCGTCGATGAGCCGGGCGACCCGTTCGGCGAGGTCGGTGGCCTCTGGAGACCATGCCTTCGCCGGGGGACCGTCCCCCTTCGTCGTCACGGCCCACCGCTGAAATCCCGTCCTCCAGCTCCGGCCGAGTCGCATCCGGATATGGCCTTCGACGGTCCGCATGTGGAGGAGGATCATGTTGTACTTGGCCCAGTCGGGGACGAGGTAGGTTCGGATGGTCCGGAGCGGCTGCCGGGCGACGAGCTTCAAAGCGTTGAGGAACCGTTCCCCGATCGAGTCCCCGGGCGCCATCGGGAGCATGAGCGTCCGGAAAACACCGGAGCCGGCGGAATAGCGGACCGGCTCGAGATGGGAGTGGTCGTCGGTGTGGAGGATGGAGCCGATGGCGATCCCCTGGGAGAGGTCCTTGTCCCGCCGCTGGGTGACGACGCCGATCAGCGCCTCGGAGTTCGTCCGGACGAAGTCCCCGATACGCCGGGAAAGGCCGGGGAGCCCCTCCGGGCTCTCCTTCAGCTCCAGCAGGAGCGGGACGGTCCCGAGGACCCCTCCCGCGAAAACGACGTTTCCGGTCCGATAGGTCTTCTTCTCGTTCCAGGCCTGCACATTGCGCGTTCCGTGCCGCGCCTCGATCTCGTAGCCGCCTTCCGGGAGAGGCCGGACCCAGGTCACCTCGGTGTCGGCCTCGATCGTCAGCCTCTTCCTCTCGGCCAGATGGAGGTAGTTCTTGTCGAGGGTGTTCTTGGCGCCGTAGTTGCAGCCGATCATGCAGCCGCCGCATGACTTGCAGCCGGTTCGTTCGGGGCCCTCGCCGCCAAAGAACGGGTCCGGGACGGTCTCTTCCGGCTTCCCGAAGTAGACCGCGACGTCAGTCTGCTCGAATCCGTCTTCCCGGCCGATCTCCTTTCCGACTTGCCGGATCACCTTGTCGGGAAAGGTCATGTTCGGATTCCGAGTCGCCCCGAGCATCCGGAGAGCGGTCTTGTAGTGCTCCGCCAGCTCGGTTTTCCAGCTCGCGAGGTGGTTCCAGGAAGGCGCCTCGAAGAACGAATCCTTGGGGACCGGCAGCGTGTTGGCGTAGACGAGAGATCCTCCGCCGACGCCGACTCCGGTCAGCGCGGTGACGTGCCCTAGGAACGTCATCTTGAACAAACCGCGACAACCGACCTGGGGCAGCCAGAAGAACTTCTTGAGGTTCCAGTTCGTTTTTGGGAAGTCGCCGGTCCGGAGGCGCCGGCCCTTCTCGAGGACCAGGACGCGATATCCCTTCTCCGTCAGGCGAAGAGCGCTGACGCTCCCTCCGAAGCCCGAACCGATCACGATGAAGTCCCAGTCCATCTTCGAACCCCCGTTTCTCCAGTGTATCCGCGCGGCGGACGGCGCGATATGGCCTGATCGGGCGGGTTCGAGCCGAATCCAGCGCTAACTTGACAAAGAAGTCCGGCCAGGTGAAGCTTCCAAAACCTTCGGAGGTGGCCGATGACTCTGGCTATCCCAAGGGCGCTCAGCCAATCCCGGCGAGCCACCCTCTAACGCGCTAAGAAACATAGGACTTAGAAAGACAATGGAAGCATTCTCCAGTTCTGTTCGAGATTCGGGAAGAGTCCGAACGCCGGCGGCGAAAGCCGCCTGGATCGGATTCGCAGGTCTTTTCGCCCTATCGCTGCCCGTTGGAGGAAGCCGTTCGGGCGACCTCTCCGCGAGCTCGGCCCCGGTCTCGTCCCCCGATCTCTCGACCCTCCCCAACGGGTGGCCCGGGCCCGTCCCCGAGGTCGACGACGAGCACTCTCTCCAGATCTGGAACGCCGTCTACCGCCAGTGCCAGAGGTTCGCGATCACCCACGACGCGATCGCGATGTACCAGGTCATCTGGGAGGAGAGCCGCCTGAAGCCCGAGGTGATCTCTTCGTGCCGCCTCTATAAGGGAATCGGCCAGTTCTCTCGGTCCACCTTTCGACGGAATGTCCAGGCGATGAAACGGCTCGGCCTCATCCCGAAAGATGCCGAATACAATCCCTTCGACCCGGACCAGGCTATTGAGGTGATGGCCTGGATGTGGAGCCAGGGCTATTCGAGCCACTGGGGCCCCTACCGGCGGGTGGCCCGGAGGCTCGAGAAGGAATCCCTGGCGTCCCGCCTGACGAACTAGGCGCCAGAAGGGGAGGCGGTTGGCCGGGTATCTTCGGCTGGGCCGGCTGCTCGCCGGAGCGCTCGACGGAAGGGAGACGATGATCCGGATACCGGCCGCGGCCGCGGCCCCCACGGGAGGGGTCCGATTCGAGCGGGATTCGTCCGGCCGGATAAGACTGACGAACCAGCCGTCCGGCCCGGATGCGGCGCCGATCCTCGGCACGGTGCGGAAGAGGAATTGAAACCACTCTTTCGGCTGGCCGCATGGCTAGCAGGCGTAGCTTTAGCCGTCCACCCGGTCGGGGTCGAGGCCGCGCCGAAGAAGCGTCCGGCGGTCAAGAAAGCGGTCGTCAAGCCCGCGAATGCCGCGATCGAGGGGAGAGACGCCCTCGAGCCCTTCCTCGTGAGGCTGGGGGTCGCCGGCAGCTCGGTGACACGGGTCCTTCACTTCGGGGACTCGCACGTTGCCGCGGACTACTGGACGGGCGAGCTCAGGCGCCTCTTGCAGCAGCGATTCGGCGACGCCGGGCCTGGTTACCTGATGCCGGGGAATCCCTGGATCTCGTTTCGCCATGCGCAGGCGAGGAGCTTCTCGACAGGAGGCTGGGAGACGATCGGGCTGGGCCACGACGCTAGGGACGGCCTCTACGGGAGGTCGGGTACCGCCCTGTCGCCGACGGGGGCCGACGGTTCTGCGGGAGTAGAAGGGGTCTTCTCCTCCTATCGCGTGGAGCTGTTGACCCTGTCGAGCGGGGCATGCATGTCGGTCGCGGTCGACGGCGTCACGCAATTCGCGGGCCTCCTCGACCCTCCTGAGAGCGGCGACGCACCGGACGAGGCCTGTTGCCGTCTGAGCCATGCCAACGTGGGGGAGACTCCGTACCGCTGGGTCGCGATCGAGAGCGCGGTGCCGATCGAGAGCGGCCTCCACCGGCTGGAGATTCGCGACGCCTGCGGAGGATTGACGCGGATCCTGGGCGTGGACCTGCTCTCCGGCCGGCCGGGTGTGGTCGTCGACACGCTCGGACTGAACGGCGCCGAGCTGCCGGAGCTGGGGAAGTGGCAGCCGGACCTTCGGCGGACGCTGCTGCGGAGCGCGGACCCCGCCCTCGTGATCGTCTCCTACGGGACGAACGACATGGGGCGGGCCGGTTTCGACTT
>CALFNC010000262.1 GCA_937902605.1 uncultured Acidobacteriota bacterium
TCGCCCAGTCGGAGTCGGTAGGCTTGTCGAGGCTCTGGTCTATGTCGAAGACGATCTGCCGGGGGAAGGTGACGGTGAAGACAACGAAGAGGACCGTCGTCACCAGGGCCATGATCCCGGCGATCCGCGTGACGGCCCGCGACTCGTCGGCCCGCGGCCAGGGCTGGTTCGCGCCGACCCCTTCCGGCGGCGGGAGCGGCGTCTTCAGGGCGAACGCCTGCTCGACGGTCTCCTTCTGGAGGTAGGTCCCCTCCGACCACGTGGCCTCGTTGCCGCTGATCTCTTCGGAGAGGATTCGGGGCGGGGCGATGTAGTCGGAGGCGGTGGTCGTCTCGCCCTTCCGGACCTGCCAGTAGAACTCGCCGAGGACGGCCTCGACGACCGCCTGGGCTTTCTGGAAGTGCTTGTACTTCTTCCCGCCGTATGTGGCCGAGCGCCCTACTTCGCTGACCGTCCCGGCAGCAACCGGGACGACGAAGGACCAGTGTCCATTCGACTCGACGAGCCAGAGGTAGGCCTCGGTCGCCCCTTCCTTGAGGAGGTACTCCTTCCAGTAATACCAGGTACCGTCCACCACGCACGCCTTCCGGAGCGCGCCCAGGACGACGACCTTCCTCCCCTCGAGGACGCCTTCGGCCCCCAACGGCACGTCTGGCACGAAGGGAGGCTCCGCCATCTTCTCGAGGACCCGGAACTTCCCGGCGTCCTTGCCGCTGTCCTTCGCCCAGAGGATCGACCCGCAGTGGGTGCAGGCCATCGACTTCGTGCCGACCGGGTCCTTCAGCGTCAGCGCGCCGCCACAGCTGGGACAGTTCAGCGAGGCGCTCTTGGCGGCGACCGTCCGGGCATCCCAGCCCAGCGCCCCTTCGACGTTCAGGTCCGCGAGATCGACCTTCCGCCCGACGTAGAAGGCGTCTAACCCTGGGTCGTCCCCATAGTCAAGCGTCGCGAGGCTCCCGTCGGCTCCCGATAGGTCGGCATACATGAAGACAGCCCCCGGAGGAGAGCGGAACGGCAGCTCCCCCTCGGCGGAAACGTAAAGCGCCTGCCGCCGGTCGACGACCACGAAAACGCCGTACGCGCCCAGGTCGAGGCGCATCGCCGGCTGGATCTCCGAGAACTCCGGTACCTGCGGTGGCTTCATGGGGAGCATCACCCAGAACTCCCCCTGCGCCTCCGCCAGCCAGCCGTACGAGCCGTCGGCGAAGGCGATGTGCCACTCATCCCACGTCCCTTCGCCCGTCGAGAGCTGGAGCCGACCGACGAACGTGAACGGCTTGATCCCCTTCTTCGGCTTAGCGCCCAGCCCCAGCTTGAACGGCGAAGAGGTGGCGACCAGCTCGGCGACCTGCCCGATCGTCTCCAGGTCGACGCCTCGGCGCGCAACCGCGGCCCGACAATGGGGACAGACCGACACCAGGCTCGACCCGGCGCGGAACGAGACCTCACCTCCACACGAAGGACAGTTTGCGACGCGGGAACTCACGCTAGGCCTGGAATTCTAGCGGATGCCCGACCTCAACGCCGCAGTGCCCTATGCCCTTGCTCGTGGGAGAGGAGCCATTTCTTCCGCTCGAGCCCGCCGCCGAAGCCCCCGAGCGTTCCGTCGGACGCAATGACGCGGTGGCACGGGATGACGATCGGGATCGGGTTGCGGCCGGCCGCCATCCCGACGGCCCGGGCCGCATTCTCTCGCCCGATCATCTTCGCCATTTCGCCATAGGAGACGGTGGTGCCCGGTTTGATCTTCCGGAGCGCCTCCCAGACGAGGCGCTGGAAGGTCGTCCCGCCCGTGTCGGCGGGGAGGGGCTCGACGGCCCTGACATCGCCGGCGAAGTAGGCGGTGATCCGGTCGGTCACCTCGCCTAAGGAATCGTGCTGCTCGATGGCGATCTCGCCGAAGCGCTTCTCCATCCAGGCGCGGGTGGATGCGCCGTGCCCCTCGAACGTGATCCCGCACAGGATCCCTCCCTTGGTCACGATCTCGATGGGCCCGATCGGCGTCTGAAGCGTCGCGACGAAGAGCGGCATGGCGGTGTCTCCCTATGACCAGATCATCGGTCCACTAGAATCTCTACGCAATGGCGTTCGAGTCCCACCCGGCGTCGGCCGGCCTGGAAACCGAACTGGAGGAGTTCGAGCGGCTCAAGCCCCGGCTGCTCCACGTCTGGAAGACGGTCGAGGGCTCGGCGGACCAGAAGCACACCTCGGTGGTCGTCCCGTCGTTCTCCCTCGACCAGCGCGAGCTGGCCAAGATCGACGGGATCAGCTTCTACGAGGAGCGGCTTCTCTTTTTCCTCATTCGCCTGCGGAATCCGCGGGCCCGGCTCGTCTACGTCACCTCGCAGCCGGTCCACCCGCTGATCCTCGAGTACTACTTCCAGCTCCTCGCGGGGATCCCGGCCAGCCACGCCCGCTCGCGCCTGACGCTCCTCTGCGCTCACGACTCCTCCCCAAGGCCGCTCACCGAGAAGATCCTCGAGCGCCCGCGGCTCGTTCAGCGGATCAAGGACGCCCTCGCCGACGCGCCGATCGCCTTCCTCACCGTCTTCAACTCCACGCCGCTCGAGCGGCGCCTCGCGCTGGAGCTGGGGATCCCGCTCCTAGGAGTCGACCCGGCGCTCGCCGTCTACGGAACGAAGTCGGGGAGCCGGAAGGCGTTCCGCCTGGGCGGCATCGCGCACCCGGCCGGCTTCGAGAATCTGAAGACCGAACGCGACCTGGCCGAGGCCCTCTTCCTGCTGCGGAAGGAGCGGCCCGGGCTCGCGCGCGCTGTCGTCAAGCTCGACGACAGCTTCTCCGGCGAGGGGAACGCCCTCTTCTACTACCCGGAGGGGGAAGGCACCACGGCGATCCTCGAGGCGCTGCCGAACCTCGAATTCATCAGCCGGAGCGAGACCTACGAGAGCTTCTTCTCGCAGATGGGGGATATGGGCGCCGTCGTCGAGGAGTTCCTCGAGGGGGAGACGAAGCGCTCCCCTTCGGCCCAGCTCCAGATCGACCCGGAGGGGAACTGCCAGCTCGTCTCCACCCACGACCAGATCCTTGGCGGGCCGGGGGCGCAGATCTTCCTCGGCTGCCGCTTCCCGGCCGACGAGGCGTACCGGGCGGCCATCCAGGACGCAGGGATGCGCGTCGGGACCGTCCTCGCCGAGCTGGGCGTCATCGGGCGGTTCGGCGTCGACTTCATCGCCCGCCCCATGCTGTCGGCGCCGGGCGGCTGGGACATCCAGGCGATCGAGATCAACCTTCGGAAGGGGGGGACGACCCATCCCTTCCTCGCCCTCCAGTTCCTGACGGGAGGGGCACTAGACCCGGCGACCGGTCTCTTCGCCGCCCCCACGGGGCACGCCAAGTACTACCGGGCGACCGACAACCTCCAGTCCAGACGGCTCCGGGGCCTTCTCCCCGAGGACCTGATCGAGATCACGACCGCCAACCGCCTCCACTACAGCCCTGGGCCCGAGACCGGCGTCCTCTTCCACATGATCGGAGCGCTCTCGCAGTTCGGAAAGCTGGGGCTCACCGCGATCGGCAATAGCCGCGACGAGGTGGAGGAGCTGTATGCCCACACCCTCGCCATCCTGGATCGCGAGGCCGGAAGGACGCGGACCGGATCGCGCAGCTGACCGGGGTTTCTACCTTAGCCGTTTGACGAGGTAGACGAACGTCCCGCCGACCGCGAGGCTCGAGGCGAGCCCCGCGATCTCGTGGACTGTGCGGGAGAACGGGATTCGGATCGTGTCGGACGGCATGTTGACGACCGCCTTCCCCGCCAGCTTCACGAAGTCCTGGTCCCACCCGAAGACCTGCAGGTACAGCTCCGATCCTCGCCAGAGGAAGATCAGCCCGAAACAGACGATGAAGCCGAGGAACCCTCTCGCGATCGGCGACTCCTTGATCTGGCCGTAGATCTTCATCGCCATATCGATGTTGATCAGGGCGAGGAAGACCCAGTTGACGTTCTCGATCATCTTGATCTGCCGGACGACCACCGGGCTCGGCTCCGGGTTGATCAGGAGGAACATCATCGAGGCCGCGACGACGATCGCCGTGACCAGGTAGACCATGAGCTTCGAGCCGCTGCTCTCGAGCGTCCGGCTGAAGACGTAGTACTCCTGGAAGCCGAAGGTCATCACCATGCTGGCGATCGTCCCGACGATGAAGTGGATCGCCGTCAGCCGCGGGTTCGTGATGGCCGGGTAGAGCAGGTACGCCTGGCTGATGAACAGGAGAAAGAACCCGGTCGAGATGCTCGCCCAGATCCGAGAGTTCCCGATGCTGAAGATAAGGGCGATCCCTCCCGCCAGGAACCAGAGGGCGACCTGGATCACCTGCAAGGTCTGTGTGGCCTGGGGAGACTAAGCATTCCCGTCCTGTTCCGTGACGCGCCGTACCAGCGTATCCAGGACCCTCGTCACCCGCGCGCACTGATCGCACTGAGCGGCGGGATTCTCGCATGGAACACCGTCCGGCTGAGCCTCGGGGCACTGCGGGGCGCACGCGAATCCGAAGAGCGCGCGAAGGAGGATCAGCAGCTTCCGGCGGAGAGGGCTCTCCGGGATTTCCCGGAGAGCCTCCACCAGCTTCCGTTCCTCGAGGCTGAGGACGAGGGCGACGCCCGCGGCGCTCATGAGGTGAGCGTCTCGACCGTCTTGACCCCCCACGCGAAGGCCTCCTCGTTCAGCGGGATCATGGCGCACTTCTCCTTGAGGGCGTGCCGCACCGCCGTGAGGAAAGTCTCCTTCGGGAAGAGCCCCGTGGCGGCCTGGAGCGCCCCCAGGGCCACGATGTTCTTTACCATCGTCTTGCCCAGGTCGACGGCGGTCTCGGTCATCGGCACGCCGATCACCCTCACGCCCTCCCCGAACGTGCCTGGCTCCTTCACCACCGAGCTGTCATAGAGGATCGTCCCGCCCCGCCGCACCGTCGGCCCGAACTTGGCCAGGCTGGGGGCGTTGAAGGCGATGAGGACGTGCGGCCGAGGCGCGGCCGGGTTGTGGACCTCCGTCTCGGCGACGTGGACGTCGGCGTACGAGGTGCCGCCCCGGCTCTCGGGGCCGTAGCTCGGGATGTGGGTGGCGTCGAATCCCTCGTTGATCCCGGCGTGCGCGATCAGCATCGCCGCCGTCTGGGCGCCGTCGCCACCCGACCCGGCCAGCTTCAGCGATATGTCGTGCGGGTCGAGGTGCGTCGGGAACGAGGTGCAGAACCGCTCCAGGTGCTCGGACGAGCCGCCCACCAGCTTCAGGACCTTTTCCGGATCGAAGCTCGGCGGGGCCGGATGGAACCAGGGCTCGGGGACCGAGTCCTTCTTGACGCCCAGCGGGAAGACGGGGAGCATGTTGTCCTTCACCCACTTCTCGGTCTCTTCGGGGTTCATCTTGAGGTGGGTGGGGCATTCGGCCAGGACCTCGACGAACGCGAGCCCGCGGCCTTCGACCTGGATCTGCAGCGCCTTCTTGATCGCCTTCTTCGCCCTCGCCCGGTTCTTGGCGTCGAACAGGGCCACCCGCTCCACGTAGACCGTCCCGTCCAGGCCCGAGACCAGCTCGGCCATCTTCATCGGCTGGCCGGCCGTCACACCCCGGCCGTACGGGCTGGTGGCGGTCTTCTGCCCCATGAGCGACGTGGGAGCCATCTGTCCGCCCGTCATCCCGTAGATCGCGTTGTTCACGAAGATGACAGTCAGGGGGATCCCCATCTGCGCCGCCGAGACGATCTCGGCGAGCCCGATCGAGGCGAGGTCCCCGTCGCCCTGGTAGCTGACCACCACGGCGTTGGGGTTGGCCATCTTGTGGCCCAGGGCCACCGCGGGGGCGCGCCCGTGGGCCGCCTGCGTGTTGCCGACGTCGAGGTAGTAGTAGAGGAAGACCGAACAGCCGACCGGGGAGACGGCCACGGTCCGGTCCTGGACGCCCAGCTCCTCGATCGCCTCGGCCAGGTACTTGTGGGCCAGCCCGTGACCGCAGCCGGGGCAGTAGTGCGTGGCGTGCGCCTTGAGGCCCTCCGCGTTGGAGTGGCGCTCGAAACGGTCGTAGAAGACCGTGCTCATACGTGAACCTCCGGCCGCATGGCAGCCTTCTCCTCACCCGCAATAGGGCGCGAGCCCTGCACTTTTGCCACGATGTCGTCCTGCTGTGGCAGCATCCCGCCCATCCGGCGCACGTGCTCGATCGGCACGACGTTCCGTACGTCGGTCCGGCTCAGGGCGAGGCGGATCTCGTCCTCCAGCTGTCCCGCGCTCGCCTCCACCACGACCAGCCGCTTGGCTTTCCGTGCCAGCGGCAACAGGGCGTCGATAGGGAACGGCCAGAGCGTGATCGGCCGGAAGAGACCGGCCTTCACCCCCTCGTGCCGGAGGTCCTGCACGGCTCCCTTGGCCGCGCGCGCCGGCGTGTTGCAGGCAATCAGAACGACCTCGGCGTCGTCGCACAGGTACGACTCCGACCGGGCCTCCACGGCCATCTGCGCGTACTTCTCGTTCAGGTGCTCGTTGTGCCTTTCGAGGTCCGTCTCCGAGAGGTAGATCGACGTGATCAGATTCCTCCGGTGGTTCCGGTCGCCGTAGACCGCCCACGTCGGGATCCCCGGTTTCTTCATCGTCCGCGGCAGCGTCACCTTGCCGGTCATCTGTCCGAGGTACCCGTCGGAGAGGATCACCACCGGGTTGCGGTACTTGAACGTCAGGTCGAAGGCCAGGATCGTCAGGTCGAGCATCTCCTGGGGCGTGGACGGGACCAGCACGATGGCATGCGTGTTCCCGTGGCCCAGGCCGCGGACCCCGAGCTTGATGTCGGCCTGCTCGGGGGCGATGTTCCCCAGGCCCGGCCCGCCGCGCATCACGTTCACGAAGACGCCCGGCACCTCGGACCCGATCATGTAGCTGATCCCCTCCAGCATCAGGCTGAAGCCGGGGGAGGACGTGAACGTCATGCAGGGGAGGCCGGCGCCGCCGGTCCCGTAGATGTGGTTCACGGTCGCCACCTCGCTCACCGCCTGGACGAAGACGCCGTCCAGGAGCGGCAGCAGTTTCGCCATCAGCTCGGCGCCTTCAGTCGAGGGAGTGATCGGGTAGCCGAAAAAGTGCCGGCACCCTGCCAGGATCGCCCCGATGGCCGAGGCGTAATTCCCCTTGATGACGAGCGGCTCCGAGGCCGGGAGGGGGAGGATCTCCGCCGGGATCTCCACCGGCTCGGGGGCGGTGCTGTGGCGCGTCCCGAAGAGCCTTTCGGGGTCCTCCAGCTCGAATTCGAGAACCACGGGCGTCTCTCGGAGGCCATATGGCTCCGGGCATGCCGTGATGCAGAGTCCGCAGGCGTTGCAGTGGTCCAGGTCGATCACGACCGGGACGAGCCCGGTCTGCGGGTTGATCTCCTTGCCGAATTCGATGCAGTGCTTGGCGCAGGCGCTGATGCACCGGCCGCAGCCTTTGCAGAACTCTGGGAGGAGGAACGGCTTGGGTCGCTCTTTTAGCTCTGGCATTGAACAATCCACCTCGATGAAGAAGTTTACTCCGCGGCCGCGAAGGACTCGATGGGATCAAATGATTCAGAAGGTTTTCGCGGCGGGCCTGCGATTCGATATCGTCCGAGGCGGAAAAGGAGGCCTCGAACAGTGCCTGCTCCCTCGAACGACCCGAAACGTGATCTCCTCCGGCACGCCCTCGCCACACTCGCCTACCGGGCCGAGAAGACGGTCCGGGGTGTCCCGGCCGGATTCGAACGCTTCGAGGCCGGGGACCGCCCGAGGACCCCGGCGAAGATCCTCGCGCATCTCGGGGACCTCCTCGACTGGGCCCTGACGCAGGCGGAAGGGCGTCAGGTGTGGCGCGACTCGAGCCCCCTGCCCTGGTCTGAGGAAATGCACCGGTTCTTCGAGGCGCTGAAAGTCCTGGACGAGTACCTCGCGTCGGACGCTCCTCTGGCCACCACCCCCGAGAAACTGCTGCAAGGGCCGATCGCCGACGCGCTCACGCACGTGGGGCAGCTAGCGATGCTGAGGCGGATGGCGGGAGCCCCCATCCTGGGAGAGAACTACTTCAAGGCCGACATCGAGCCGGGAAGGGTGGGGCCCGAGCAACCTCCTCCGAAGGCTCCCTTCAGGTGAAGAAGCTCTTGATCACAGGGGGGGCGGGCTTCATCGGCGCGAATGCCGTTGTCCACTACGCCCGTTCTGGCTGGGATGTGACGGTCCTCGACAATCTGTCTCGGGCGGGCGCAGAGCGAAACCTGGAATGGATCAGGACCGAGGTGCCCTTCCGGTTCCACAGGGTCGACGTCCGGGACGCCAGGGCGGTCGAGGACGTCGTCTCGACCTCGAGTCCAGATGCCGTCTTGCACCTTGCCGGACAGGTTGCTGTCACGACGTCGGTGCAGAACCCTCGGGAAGACTTCGAGGTCAACGCACTCGGCTCGTTCAACGTCCTGGAGGCGATCCGGCTTCGGAGTCCCGCGAGCCTCCTCGTCTACTCCTCGACGAACAAGGTCTACGGCGACCTCTCCTCGGTCGGAGTCGAGGAAAGGGACGGACGCTGGGGCTATCGCGATCTCCCGGCAGGCGTCTCCGAAAGGCAGGGACTCGACTTCCATTCTCCGTACGGCTGCTCCAAGGGAACGGCCGACCAGTACGTTCTCGACTACGGGAAGAGCTACGGGCTACGGACGGTGACGATGCGGCAGTCGTGCATCTACGGCCTGAGACAGTTCGGGGTCGAGGATCAGGGCTGGCTGGCTTGGTTCGTGATCGCAGCGGTCACAGGGAAGCCGATAACGATCTTCGGTGACGGCAAGCAGATCAGGGACGTCCTCTGGGTCGGGGATCTCCTTACAGCCTATGACGCGGCTATCGAGAAGCCTGATGACTCAACGGGCCAGGCGTTCAATATCGGCGGGGGGCCGCGGAATACCCTGTCGCTCCTCGAACTGATTCGCATCATCGAACGGCAGCTGGGTCTTCGCCTGGAAGTGAGCTGGGCGGGATGGCGCGTGGGGGACCAGAAGGTCTTCGTCTGCGACGTGGCCAAGGCCAAGAGAGTGCTCGGATGGGAGCCGCGGGTCGGCTCCGAAGAGGGCGTGGAAAAGTTGATCGGGTGGGTCCGGGCGAATCGAAGCCTGTTCTGAGTCGTGCGAATCGCCGTACCGCGCGACGAGGCGCCGGACAATACTGAGAAGAGTGCGCGTATTCTCGGGAAGGCGTGACATCCATTGGGCTCCGCCGTACGTCAAAAGGGAAATGCGCGTGTCGATCGACCATGGACCGGGATCCGCCACCGAGCCTGCCCCTGGGGCCGGAACGGAGCCGTCCTCGTTCCTGACCGCGCATCGCTCGGGGCTGCTCTGGACGCTCTTCGTCGCCATCGCCGCGGCCGACGTCGTCCTCCCGGGGCCGTCGTTCTCGGTCTTCTGTCTGCCCGTCTTCTTCGCCGTCCTCGTCCTCGTCCGGCCGAGGTATCCGTGGACTCTCGCGTCCGCAGCCGCCTGTTTCCTCGTCGGCGCCTGGCTCTTGGAGCAGGGGCTGTACTCCGGCGCGGCGTCCGAGTCGCTGACCGATTACAGGATCGCCGACCGGCTTCTGATCTCTCTCTCGATCGTGCTCGTCACCTCGGTTCACTCGCGCCTCCACCGCATCCACGACAACGTCGCTCAGCTGCGCCGCCAAAAAGCGCTCGGACGGTTCGACGCCGCGGGTGAGGGCGACCTCGTGACGCTGAAGCGGTTCGTCATGGGGCTCTCGCTCGTAACCCTGGCGATCGTGTTCGCGGTGGACGCGGTGATCCCCAAGAACTGGAACATCGGGACCCTTTACCTCCTCCCCGTCCTCTGGGCGTCGTCCCTGAGGCGGCCGCTCCTCCTGGCCGGCCTCGTCCCGGTGGCGGCCGGCCTCTCGGTCCTGGGGTACTACCTCGGCCCCCCCTCCACCGTTGTCCCAGAGCCCTCCGTCGTCCTCCTGGAGCGGGTGATCACCATCTTCGCCGTCCTCGTCTCGGGCGTCGTGCTCACGGTCTATTTCGCCCGGAACGAGAGGAGCGGGAACGCTCACCCTCTCCCTCTTACAACACTTTGACTGGACGTGACCCCTTCGTGGGCAAAGGTCGCGACGACGTTCCAGGTCCGGCTGTGGTCGAGCGAGGTCTTCGCCATCGCCCGCTTCACCAGGGGCGTCGCATCGGAAGTATTGAGGGACACGGTGTACGAACCGACCGCGGGAGGCGTGAACGTGAAGCTCGCGCCTCCTGATTGTGCGACGACCCCGTTCACCGACCATGCGACGGAAAGCTGAGGACCTCCGGCGGGCTGCAGGAGGCTCACAGAGAAGGTCATCGGCGCGCCGGGGAACATGACGACGGGACCCGGCGCCATACTCTCCGAGCCGGGCTCGATGTTGTCGATCCCCGCCGAAGGCGTTCCAGCCCCACCGCGGTAGAGCCTCAGGATGATCTCCTGCGCGCAAACCGCGCACAGGGGTTCGCCTAACGATCTCATCATGCAGGTGTGCTGCGGCCGGTACAGCCCGGTCGGCGTGTAGGACGCTCCCTCGTAGAGGCCGACCGATCCGTCGTACGACGCCGCGCCGGGAGTCGGGATCGGTGTCGAGGCGTTGATGAACGAGGACCACTTGATCAGGTTCGCTGCCGTCTCGTCCGTCACGTTCGGGTTGCAGGGACGGGAGCCGTTGCGGTCGCTGCACCCTTGGAAGGACGGGAAGGGGTCCGCGTACTCGTCGCCGAGGCCCGCGAACGAGTGGCCGAATTCATGAACGCCGATGTACCCCGAATCCGGGTTCGTCGAGAGGACTGCGATCGAGCCGCCGGCGCCGCCATAGGTCGCGTCGTTTACGATCAGGAAGATCTTGTCCCAGTCGGGCACCGAGGCGGCGGCCGTCATGACCTTCGAGAAGTTCACTCCGACGAGACGCTGCGTGTTGGCGTAGCAGAACGTCGCGTCGAATGCGGTGTTGACGAGCGTGCCTGCGAGGCGGTCGGACTGCATCTGGAGGTCCCCGCAGCAGGCGGCCTGGTTCGGCGGTCCCGCACACCCTGACTTGTACGCCGGGTGTTTGGCTCCTGATTGGGCGGAGGGCGTGAAGAGGGTCGCCGTCTCGAAGAAGTTCGCGTACGTGCTGTACGGCGGCGAGCTGAAGAACGTCGCCATCGCCTTGGCGGCGTCAGCGTTGAACTTCGCCTGCTCGCTGGCCTGGTAGCCGTCTCCCATCACGAGAATGTTGATCCGGTTGCCGGGCTTCGAGAAAGGCGACGTGGCCGCAACTTCCGGCCGGTAAGACGCGAGCGGGAGATTTGAGTCGACGGCGAGCCCGTCCAGGTCGAAGGACTGTTCCGTGACGGCGGACTCGGGCCGCAGGACGAGGCGCGTGCCTTCGACGGCCGGGACGCGCACGACGAACGTTCTGCTCTCCGGCTCGGCCAAGCGGCTGGCCGAAGCGTCGATCTGCCCCGTGCCGTCCGTCGAGAACTCGCCACGGACGAAGCGTGGGACGTCGACGGTCGATTCGAAGACAGTGTGTTCCGAGCGGTCGACGAGACGCACGATGACCTGGTCCCCTTCCCTCTCGCTCGCGGAAGCCGGTTGCATGGACCGGTCTTTCCGCTGGCCGAAGGATTCCAGCTTCTTCGCCATGCGGACGACGCGATGGCTGACCGCCTGGATGTCCCCTAGTTTCCCGATCTCGAAGACCATGTAGTGGGCCGTCGAGGCCGCACCGGACTGGGGGGCGAGAGGCGCCGCCGAGAGTGTGAGCGCTCCACCTAAGAGCGCCGCGACCGACAGGCAGACTGTGACGAAGCTCGAGTTGCGTTGGACGAAGGTCCAAGTAGTCGGCATGTGCCTGCCCTCCAATTGCCCCCAGGAGTTCTTTCCTTGATCAGGTTCGTTGAGCTTGCTTTTGCGTTTGCCAGCTCAACCTGATTAGGAGCAACGTGGATGCCGGGCCGTGAGGCCGCCCAACCCATTGATTCTTCAGGCCGTTGTCATGTGTCCGTGTGCCAGCTCCGATCTGCTGGTGTTCCATGAAACATCTCTGGAACACGCGCTGGAAGCCGGGTGGCCAGCCTGACCACCTGGTACGTCGAGATGACGCGAGCTGCCGCCGTCCGAAGATGGCTCGCCCAACAGCGGAGGGCCGAGGAGCCGGTCTGGTCCGAGAAGGACGTAGGGGGTCCGATCGCCG
Source organism: uncultured Acidobacteriota bacterium (assembly GCA_937902605.1). Classification (GTDB taxonomy): domain Bacteria; phylum Acidobacteriota; class Thermoanaerobaculia; order UBA5066; family UBA5066; genus CAIMWE01. Next base: position 12,187 of record CALFNC010000262.1, read on the forward strand.
GTCCGGGACGATGGGACGGAGTCTCGATGTCCAGGTCATCTCCTTGACCCGCCGAGACGATAGCCGTACCCTTCATAGCTGCGGCCTACAGTTCGCCGCCAGTCGTGCGGAGGACTTTTCAGACCTTGGGAGAACTTCATCCGAGAGGCCGTGACGGGGGTGAGATTCCACGTCCACCCAAGGGAGCGGAGCTTAGCCGATCGTCCCGTTTCTCGCCCCAGCGTCCGGACGTAACTTTTAACGCAGAAAGTATTTAGGACAACCTGATCCTCCGACCCGAGGACCGTCTCGTCCTAGCGGCCGCCCGCCTGCGGCCACGCGTGGATGAGCTGGCAGAGCTGGTTTCGTTGCAGGGGCTCGATTGGGACCTCGTCATCACGAGGGCCCAGACCCACCGCGTCCTGCCGCTCCTTCACCGGGCCCTTTGTGTCGCTCTCGTTCGGGATGGCGTACCGCCGCCGGTGGCGGAGCGGATTCGGCGGGTCTACCTCCAGGTCGTCGCAGTCAACCTTATCCGGAACGCGGAGCTGACACGGATCGCGCGAGCGTTCAACCAGGAAGGGATCGGCATCCTTCCGATGAAGGGACCCGCCCTCGCCGAGCGGGTGTACGGAGATGTCACGCTCAGGATGTTCTCCGACCTCGACATCCTGGTTCCACGGGATGCCGTTCTTCCTGCCAAGGCGCTCCTGCTGAAGCTTGGCTACGAACCAGAGCAGATGGCACCGGGGCAGGAAAAGCTCCACCTTCGAGTCGAATGCGAGTACCTCTTCACACGGCGTGATGGCGGCATTCCCTTCTTCGTCGAAGTTCACTGGGCGGCGATGCCCAGGCTACTCGGTACCCTGCTGGATCCCGCCGACATCTGGAAGCGGTCGGTGCCGGTCTCCGTCGGTGGCGCCGTCGTCCGCCGAATGGCCTACGAGGACGAGCTACTCTACTTGTGCATCCATGGCTGGAAGCACCGTTGGGATTCGCTTCTATGGATGTGCGACATCAACGAGTTCCTCGATCAGTATCGAGACTCCATCGATTGGAGAGAGTTCCTCGAGAGAGCGGAGACACACAGAATCCAGCGGATCGTCGGCACCGCGCTTTGGCTAGTTGCACAGCTCTTTCGCATCGAGCTGCCTCCGAAGCTGGCGGACGCCCTGGGGCGTGATCCGCATTGGCGACCGCTGCCAGTTCGAGTGACGGACTCCTTCCCAGGAATCTCCCGGGAGCGGACCAACCTGGAGACCCACCTCTTCTACCTTCGCTCCCTGTCGTCCCCCGGACGGCGGGCGGCGTATTTGGGACACCTTCTTGTTCAACCGACAGGCACGGACTTCAGTGAGGTGCCGCTTCCCTCATCGGCGGCGTGGACCTACCCCTTCCTTCGGCCGATGCGCCTGGCCTGGAAGCTCCTGTCCGGGCGGCAAGCCCTTTAGCGGCCCGGCAGTCAATAGAGCATGAGCGAAAAAGAGCAACTCCTCCAGAAGATCCAGTCCAAGGCGGCCACCGTCGGTGTGATCGGTCTCGGGTACGTCGGCCTCCCCCTGGCCCTCGTCTTCGAGGAGGCGGGCTTCCCCGTCCTCGGTTTCGACGTCGACGCGAAGAAGCCCGACGCGCTCCTCCGGGGCGAAAGCTACATCAAGCACATCGGCCCCGATCGCGTCGCTGCCGCCTTTGCCCGAGGCCGTATTTCGGCTACCACGGACTTCTCGCGTCTATCCAGGTGCGACGCCATCCTGATCTGCGTCCCCACGCCCCTCGGCAGGCATCGCGAGCCGGACATCACCTACATCCAGAGAACTGCCGAGGCCATCACGGCCCACTCCCGCCGAGGCCAGTTGGTAATCCTCGAATCGACCACCTACCCGGGGACGACGCGCGAGGAGATCCTCCCGCGCCTCGAGGCGAAAGGCCTGAAGTGCGGGACGGACGTCTTCATCGCGTTCTCTCCCGAGCGGGAGGACCCGGGCAACCCGACGTTCCACACCCAGAACATCCCCAAGGTCGTCGGCGGAATCGACGCCGCCTCGGGCGACGTTGCCGAGGCGCTCTACGCCGCCGCCCTCGAGAAGGTCATCCGCGTCTCGACGGCCGAGGTCGCCGAGAGCGGCAAGCTCCTCGAGAACATCTTCCGCTCCGTGAACATCGCCCTCGTCAACGAGCTTAAAGTCGTATTCGACAAGATGGGCATCGACGTCTGGGAGGTCATCGAGGCCGCGAAGTCCAAGCCCTTCGGCTTCATGCCCTTCTACCCGGGCCCGGGAATCGGCGGTCACTGCATTCCCCTGGACCCCTTCTATCTATCCTGGAAGGCCGCCGAGCACGGGGCCTGGGCGCGCTTCATCGAGCTGGCGGGTGAGATCAACGCCTCGATGCCGCACTACGTCGTCGACAAGACGGTCAAGGCCCTGAACGAGCAAGGGAAGAGCATTAAGGGGGCGAAGGTCCTTGTCCTCGGCCTCTCCTACAAGGCCGACATCGACGACGACCGGGAAAGCCCCAGCTACGAGCTGATCGACCTCTTCGACGGCCTCGGAGCCGAATGGGCCTACTGCGACCCGTTCATCCCGCGCGCCCACTTGGGTCGGAAGAACAAGCGGCAAATGTCGTCGGTCCCGTGCACGAAGGGGGAATTCGCGCGGTACGACGCCCTCGTCGTCGCAACCGCCCACAAGGTCTTCAAGGACGCCGGGCTCTACGAGAACGTCCGCCTCGTCGTCGATGCGCGGAACATCGTGCGCCCGTCCCCCGCATTCCAGCTCGTCAAGGCCTGACAGCCATGCCAATACCTGATTTCAAGGGAGTGACGGTCGCCGTGACCGGCGGGGCCGGGTTCATCGGCTCGCACCTCGTCGACGCCCTCGTCGAGAAGGGCGCCCGGGTCACCGTCCTCGACGACCTCTCTGCCGGGTTCGAGAGGAACCTCGAGAGGGTCAAGAGCCGCATTCGCTTCCTGAAGGGCGACATTCGCGACCCCGAAGCGTGCCAGGAGGCCGTCAAGGGCGCCGGTTTCGTCTTCCACCTCGCTGCCCGCGGTTCCGTCCCGCGCTCCATGGTCGACCCGGTCTCCACCATCGACATCAACGTGCGTGGCACGGCGACACTTTTCGCGGCGTGCCGCGACGCGAAAGTCCCGGCCGTCGTCTACGCCTCGTCCTCATCCGTATACGGCGACAGCGCAGCCCTTCCCAAGCGGGAAGGCGAAGAAGGGCGGCCCCTCTCGCCTTACGCCGTCTCCAAGGTGATGAACGAGCAACTGGCCGACGTCTTCTGCCGCTGCTACGCCATGAAGATCCTCGGTCTCCGCTATTTCAACGTCTACGGCCTCCGTCAGGACCCGAACGGCCCCTATGCGGCCGTCGTCCCGCGCTTCTTTGCGGCAGTCCGCCGAGGAGAGCCGCCCGTCATCTACGGCGACGGGGAGCAGAGCCGCGACTTCACCTACGTCAGCGACGTCGTCCGCGCAAATCTCCTGGTCGCGGGCGCTCCAGTCGCTGCCTGGGGTCGCGCCTACAACGTGGCCCCGGGCGGTGGAACAACGGTCAATGAGCTGGCGAGAGCGGTCATCGCGGCGTGCAACGGTGGCCCTGCGCCGGTGTACCACCCGCCCCGTCCGGGGGACATCGTTCACTCGCGAGCAGACTCGTCCGCTGCGGCCTCCGCCTTCGAGTTCCGGGCCGAGGTCTCGCTCGAAGAGGGAATCCGACGGACGGGAGTGAGCAGAGCATGACCTATTTCAAGCACGAATCGGCCTACGTCGACGACGGCTGCGAGATCGGCGAAGGGACCAAGATCTGGCACTTCTGCCACGTCCAGAAGGGTGCCCGGATCGGCCGGAACTGCGTCTTCGGTCAGAACGTCAATGTCGCAGGCGACGTCGTCATCGGGAATGGCGTGAAGGTCCAGAACAACGTCTCGATCTACACGGGAACGGTCATCGAAGACTTCGTCTTCCTGGGTCCCTCCTGTGTCCTGACAAACGTCACGAACCCGAGATCCGAGGTCAACCGGCACTCCCTTTACGAGAAGACTCTGATCCGCCGCGGCGCCTCGATCGGCGCGAACGCAACCATCGTCTGTGGCATAACGGTGGGGCGTTACGCGTTCGTCGCGGCCGGGGCGGTCGTTGCGAAAGACGTTCCAGATTACGCCCTCATGGTCGGCGTCCCCGGGAGGCGTGTAGGGTGGATCAGCCGTCACGGACTTCCGCTGAAGACCCCGGATGTGAGCGGCGTCTACGTTTGCCCCGAGAGCGGCCTCCGCTACCGTGAGATCGAGCCCGGGACGCTGCGTTGCGTGGACCTCGACGAGGAGGCAACCCTGCCGGAGACGATGCGGAGGGGTCGATCTACTACGACGACGTCGTCCACGGCCGCCGCCCGGCATGACGGGCCGAAAAGTATCGTGACGAAGAACTTC